>DATHJM010000246.1:0-2840 GCA_035489775.1 Burkholderiales bacterium | reverse complement strand
TCGAATCCGCGAGGGTGAACGGGATGTTCATTCGCGAGCGGTCGGATTTGCGCACCGGGCTCTTGAAGAACTTGCTCGCGTCGAGGAAGTCGTAGAGCAGCTTCGACTTCGCGATGTTTTTCCTTTCCATTTCCACAAGTCCGCCCTGCTTCTTCAGCCACTGGAACACGAGGCCGGCGACGTACCAGGCGTAGGTCGCGGGCGTGTTCGACATCGATTCCCCGTCCGCGTGGACCTTGTAGTCGAGCATGGAAGGCGTTCCGGGCGCCGCATGGCCGAGGAGGTCTTCGCGCACGATGACGAGGGTCAAGCCCGCCGGGCCGGCGTTTTTCTGCGCGCCGGCGTAGATCAGGCCGAACTTCGACACGTCCAGCGGACGCGACAGGATATGCGAGGACGCGTCCACGACGAGCGGCACCTTGCGCGTTTCCGGGATCCAGTGGAACTCCACCCCGCCGATGGTTTCGTTCGAGGTGTAATGAACGTAGGCAGACTTCGGGTCTAGCCTCCACTTCGACTGCTCGGGCGCGTAGCTGAAGTTCTTGTCCTCGGAGCTCGCCGCGACGTTGATCTCGCAGAAGCGGTTCGCTTCCTTGATGGCCTTCTTCGACCACTCGCCGGTGTAGATATAGTCGGCGGCTTTTTTCCCCGCGAGCAGGTTCATCGGCACCATGCCGAACTGCAAAGTCGCCCCGCCCTGGAGGAACAGCACCTTGTAGTTCGCGGGGACCTCGAGCAGCTCGCGGAAGTCCTTCTCCGCCTCAGCCGCGATCGCCATGAATTCCTTGCCGCGGTGGCTCATCTCCATCACGGACATGCCCGAGCCGTGCCAGTCGAGCATTTCGGAGGCGGCCTGCGCGAGCACCTCTTCGGGCAGGACCGCCGGGCCCGCGCTGAAATTGATCACCCGAGTCACGGCGCTGCTGCTCCGTTCTCTTCTTCCTCTTCCTTCTCGGCGACGCGCTCCACGCCGGCGAGCTTGGTGCCTTCGTCGAGGTCGATCAGCCGCACGCCTTGAGTCGAGCGCCCCATCTCGCGGATCTGCTTGACGCTGGTGCGTATGAGCACGCCTCCCGTGGAGATCAGCATGATCTCGTCCTCGTCGCCCACCAGCACCGCGCCGACGACCTTGCCGTTGCGCGCGGTGGTCTGGATCGCGATCATCCCTTGCGTGCCGCGGCCGTGGCGCGTGTAGTCGGAGATCGGGGTGCGCTTGCCGAAGCCGTTCTCGGTCGCCGTCAGAACCGTCTGGGTCTCGCTGTCGGCCACCAGCATCGAGATCACCTTATGGGCTTCGCCGATCCTCATGCCGCGCACCCCGCGCGCCTGGCGTCCCATCGGCCGCACGTCGTCCTCCTCGAAGCGCACCGCTTTGCCGCCGTCGGAAAACAGCATCACGTCGTGCTTGCCGTCGGTGATCGCAGCCCCGATGAGATGATCGCCGTCGTCGAGCTCAACCGCGATGATTCCCCTCTCGCGCGGATTGGAGAACTGCGAGAGCGGCGTTTTCTTGACCGTGCCGCGCGAAGTCGCGAGGAACACGAAATGCTTGTCGTCGTATTCCTTGACCGGCAGCACCGCGTTGACCTTCTCGCCCTCGGAAAGCGGAAACAGATTCACGATCGGCCTGCCGCGGCTCGTGCGCGTCCCCTGGGGTACGTTGTAGACCTTCAGCCAGTAGACTCGCCCGCGAGAAGAGAAGCACAGCATCGTGTCGTGGGTATTCGCAATGAAGAGCCGCTCGATAAAGTCATCCTCTTTCGTAGTGGCCGCCTGCTTGCCGCGCCCGCCGCGGTGCTGCGCGCGGTAATCGGTGAGCGGCTGCGACTTGATATAGCCCGCGTGCGAGAAGGTCACCACCACATCTTCCGACGCGATCAGGTCCTCCATCTGCAGGTCCTCGGCCTGCTCGACGATCTCGCTCTTGCGCTTGTCGCCGTACTGGGCCTTGATCGCTTTCAGCTCGTCGGCGATGATCCCCGTGATCCGCGCGGGCTTGCCGAGCATGTCCATGAAGTCCGCGATCTGCTCGATCAGCTCCTTGTACTCGGCGACGATCTTGTCCTGCTCCAGGCCCGTCAGGCGCGCGAGGCGCATCTCCAGGATCGCCTGCGCCTGCGCGTCCGAGAGGCGATAGCCGGTCTTCTGCAACCCGAATTCCGCCCCCAGTCCCTCGGGCCGCGAGGCGTCCGCGGCGGCGCGCTTCAACATCTCCTCGACGACCGGCGAGCGCCAGGACTTCGCCATCAACGCGACCTTCGCCTCGGCCGGAGTCTGGGATTTCTTGATCAGCTCGATGATCTCGTCGACATTCGACAGCGCGACCGCGAGCCCCTCCTGGATATGCGCTTTTTTCCGCGCCTCGCGCAGGTCGTAGAGCGTGCGCCGCGTCACCACCTCGCGCCGGTGCGCGAGGAACGCGTGGAGCATCTCCTTGAGATTGAGAACGCGCGGCTGCCCGTCGAGCAGCGCCACCATGTTGACGCCGAAGGTATCCTGCAGCTGGGTCATCTTGAAGAGGTTGTTCAGGATGACTTCCGGTATTTCGCCGCGCTTCAGCTCCATCACCACGCGCATGCCGGACTTGTCCGACTCGTCCTGGACGTGCGCGATCCCCTCGATCTTCTTGTCGTTGACCAGCTCGGCGATCCGCTCCAGCAGGTTTTTCTTGTTGACCTGATAGGGCAGCTCGTCGACGATGATCGCCTGGCGGCCGCCTTTATCGATTTCCTCGAGGTGCGTGCGGGCTCGGATCACGACCCGTCCGCGGCCGGTGCGGTAGCCTTCGCGCACGCCCTCGGTGCCGTAGATGATCCCGGAGGTGGGAAAGTCGGGCGCCG
>DATHJM010000245.1:0-5829 GCA_035489775.1 Burkholderiales bacterium | reverse complement strand
TGTCCTTCAGCCAGCCGCATCTTTGCTTCACTCCGCCTTCGGAGAGCTTCTCCCACAGCTCGTCCACTTCCTTCTGCGTCTTGCAGTCCACGAAGAACGATATCGCCTCCGAGAAGGCGAATTGCGGGCCGCCGTTCAGGGCGAAAAATTCCTGTCCGTCGAGAATGAACGTCGCGGACATGACCGTCCCCTTCGGTCCCGGCCCTCCTTCTCCACACCGGGTAACGCGCCCGGCCTTGGAATTCTTGAAAATGGAAACATAGAAATTCATCGCCTCTTCGGCCTTGCCGTCGAACCACAGGAACGGGGTGATTTTCTGCATGACGTTCTCCTCTGTGCTTTGCGGGTCAGGGCGGGATCCCCTGCCGTCATCTCTTCAGCGCCGCGCCCGCCAGCCGGGCGATCGCCGCCAGCGTTGTCTGCGCCGCATTCAGCCCGAGGCGAAAATCCTTGTCGGAGAACGTGGAGTAGCGGTCCGTCGGCTGGTGCCAATGGGGACTCCATCCGGCGCCGATCTGCATTCCCCGCTCGTTTTCGCGAACGCTGATCGACGGAACGAGATCCATGAAAGGCGTGGAGTCGGTATTTGTCATGTGGTGGCCGACCGCGGCGGGGTAATCGGTGGCGTATTTCTCGTTGGCGTCGCGGAAAAGGAAAGCGAGCTTCATGGCCTGATCCGCGAACTTCGAGGTGGACTGGAATTCGATATTGACGTCCGCTTCGGGGCGCTGATCAGGGCTGAGCGTGCCGTCCGCCCGGGGCATGCCGTGGTCGAACAGCATCATGTCGTGCTGGATCATTCCGAGCCACTTCGGTTCCGGATACCGGCCCGATCCGGGGGGATCCTCCCTTCCCTGGAGCGCGGCTCGCTGCGCAACGTAGGCGCGCGCGCCGTTGAGGCCCGTTTCCTCGTTGTTCCAGAGGGCGAACCGGATCGATCGCTCCGTCTGCACGTCGGGACTGTTCAACACGCGCGCCAGTTCCATGACCAGCGCCGTCCCCGAGCCGTCGTCGTTGGCGGCCTCGCCCCAGCCGATTCCGTCCATGTGGGCGCCGACGATGTACATCTCGTCGGGCCGGGTCGAGCCGATTTTCGTGCAGTACACCTCTTCGCGCGGCCCTGGAACGCTCGGCTGCGAGTTGAGCTCGCGAAGCTTCGCATCGGCTTGCGCTTCGGGATTGTTGTTCACGCCCGTGGGCGCCGTAATGCCGCGCTGTCGCGCACCCCCGGAGCCGGCCCGGATTTCCCCGCTGGCGATCGCCGGGTCGGGCGCGCCTGCGCGGGCTTGCTGCGGTTGCGGCGGCGGCGGGTCGTACACGTACTTGATGCGCTCGGTGCTCGTGCACCCGAAGCTCTTCAACCGGCTTTCGATCCAGTCGATCGCCGCGCGATTGCGATCCGTCCCTTGCCGCCGGTCGCCGAATGCGGTCAGGCCCTTGATCGTGGCCTTGTACCTCTCCAGGTCGAGCCGCCCGACGAGGACCCTGACAGGGTCGTCGGCCGCCTGGGGCCGCGGTGCCGCGGCGCCCTGGCCGAACGCGGGCGCGCAGAACACTGCGACCAGGCCGCAGATTGCGCCGATGAATATGGCCGGGCGCATGACCCGCGCTGCCGGCTCCGTGCTGATCGAGATGCGTCTCATGGTTCGCCATCCCAGTAGTCGAGGCCGTTTTCCGTGCGCTGGAGGGTATCGAAAAACTTCCCGTCGGCCAGCGGGGCATTTGCGAGATACTTTCTGGAGTCCGGATATTCCACGATTTCGGGCATGTCGCGCGTGCTGATCGAAAGGTACTTCAACGGCGCATCGGACGTATTGATGATCTGGTGCGGATACCCGGGGCCCGGCGGGATGAATGCAACGTCGCCCGCCCGGAGCGGGAGCATCTCGCCGGCGACCCTGAGCGTTCCATTGCCCTCGAGAATCACGAACATTTCTTCCTGGGCGTGATGGAAATGGTACGGGCACGAACGCATGCCCGGCGCGACGGTATCGATGCTGGCGCCCAGCTTGCGGGCCGCCGTTCCCCGCGCAAGCCGGGCGCAGACCGTGTCATACAGGGGCTTGCGCAGCTCGCGCGCGCATGGCACATCGTTGAAATTGCGGATCAGCAGCTTCGCCAGAGCTTCGGAGCTTTCGCTCATTTCGCGCTTCCGTTTCGACGATGCCTGGTTGCCGGGCGCCGCCCGGCGTTTCCCGCGGCCGGGCTGGTGGCTCACTTTTCCCGCCACAGCATCACCGCGAGCCCCGCCGCGACGACAAAGGCGACCGCGCTCGCCCAGACCGGAACAGTCACGCCGTTGACCATGATTTCCCAGCCCAGGAGAAAACGCAGCAATTGCAGGAAGGCGATCAGCGAGAAAAGGACAATTGCGAGGATGGTAAAAGGCTTCGTCATTTTTGATCTCCTTCAACGCGAACGGAAGCTTGCGGGGCCATCATATTCCCCCGGCCGGAGAGTCCAAGGCAAATCTATGCCGCGTCCCAATAGGCGCCGGGGCGGTAGTTGCCGAAGTACCACTGATGGCCCTCCGGATCTTCGGCCATGTAGCCCCGGGCGCCGTACTCCTCGTCCTGCAGCGGCCGGAGTATCCGGGCGCCGGACAGGAGGGCTTGCTGGAAATGCATGTCCGGGTCCGATACGTACACGCTGAGGCCATGAGCGACGCCCCCTTGCAGGCGGCGCGGGCTCACTCGTCCTGCGTCGGGTTTCGAGGAGCTGACCATGACCACGCCGGTTCCCAGGCTCAACTCGGAGTGCTCGACCCTGCCGTTCGGGCCGTGAACGACGAATCGTCTGGTGAAGGCGAAGACGCGGCACAGCCAATCGATCGCGGCGGGCGCATCGTCGTACGAGAGGCTGGGGTGGATGTCGGACGGAGTCCGATACCGCGGGGACATCGCCGCCCCCGTGCGGCCGGGTGCAGCCCGGCGTTTGCGCGTCGCGACTGCCTTGCGTCCCGCGGCGCGGCGATTGCGTGTGAGCGCGGCCTTTGCACCGGCCTGCCGGGGCTTGCGAGCGGCCGCCGCCTTCCGTCCTGGTGTTGGCATCGCTGTTCTCCTTGGCTGTGGCGTCGCGATTTTCCGCATCGATCACGCGCGCCGGCCCGACTGCATGTCGACAAGCGTCGTGACGACGATGATGAAGAGCACGCCCGAGAAGACGGCCCAGATGGATTTTTTATTCATGATTTTCCGGTCTCGCTATCGATTCGATTGCGCTCCAACGCATGCTTTCATAATTCGCGGAAGAACCTGTCCATTCTCGGCAGGTAATAGCGGTCATAGTCGACCGACAGCACGACTGTCCTTGCGTCCCCGACGATCTCCCCGCGGGGAATGAACCCGCGGACTCTCGAATCGGCGCTGTTGTCCCGATTGTCGCCCAGCACCAGATAACGGTCTTGCGGGACCTTTACCGGACCGAACGAGCTGAAATGGCTTACTCCCGCCGGAGCGAGCTCGATCCGGTGCATCATGCCGCCGTACGATTCGATCGCGAAAATCGCGTCGCGGGTGTGCTCGACGCTGGAGTACCGGGCCGCGACGCCGTTGATCGTCAGGCGATTGTCTCTCATCTCGACAATGTCGCCCGGCAGGCCGATCACGCGCTTCACAAGCCGGGTGTCGGCGGCTTTTGAATCGAAGACGACGATGTCCCCGCGCCTGGGGTCGGAAAACCTGAAGATGGAAATGTGAGTAAGGGGAACTCTCAAGTCGTAGGCGAGCTTGTTCACGAATATCCGGTCGCCCTCGAGAATCGTCGGCCTCATCGAGCCCGACGGAACGGTGTTCCAGTCGGCCAGGGCGCTGCGGAAAATGATCATCAGGACGACGAACAGCGCAAAACCTCGGTATTCGCGCCACAGCTTCATAAGCCTATCCTTCATGAGTAAGTCTCCCAATCACGCGCGCTTGCGCAGAAAGACGTGGGTCGCGCGCTCTCCCGCAACGTATTTCGCGCTTTCATAGCCCAGGGCACGCAAATCGATGCTGTTCAGGAGATTCTCGCCGGAACCGAGCAACACGGGTCGCATGGCGAGATGCAGCTCGTCGATGAGGGCGGCGCGCAGATACTGCCGGATCGTGGATACGCCGCCGCCAAGGCGCACATCGCGGCCGCCCGCTGCGGCTTTCGCCTGCTCCAGCGCGGCGTGAATGCCCTCGGTGACAAAAAAGAACTCGGTGCCTCCCGCCATCTTGAGCGGCGCCCGCGGGTGATGCGTCAGCACGAAGACGGGCGTGTGATACGGCGGCTCGTCGCCCCACCAGCCCTTCCAGCTGTCGTCAGGCCACGGGCCGCGGACAGGACCGAACATGTTGCGCCCGAGAATCCAGGCGCCGATTCCGGCAAAGCCCTGCTCCGCAATTCCGTTATCGACGCCCGTCTCTCCGTCGTCATGGCCGTGCATCTTCCGCCACAGGCGCGTGTGGAAAAACCACTCCATCAGCTCGGGGCCCCTGACGCCGAGCGGATTCTGGAGATCCTGGTTCGGCCCGGCGCCGTAGCCGTCGATGGAAATCGCGAAGCTCTGGACGCGGAGTTTCGGCACTACATTCCTCCCTGCTTCTGCGGCTGCCGGGCGTAGCTGACCGTCAAAGCTTCCCACACGTGTCCATCGGGCTCGCTCCAGTACACGATGCGGCCGCCATGCTGCGTATTCACCTGCATGTCTACCGGACCATGCGAGGTGCTTCTGTGCTTGATGCCTCGGGCCTTGATCCTTTTCACGATTCCGTCGAACTCGGCCTCGCTCACCCGAAAGCAGTAATGCTGGACGGGAAAGGGGCCATCGGCCTGGTCGAAGTCGAGGGTCAAGCCTTCGTTCACGTAGACAGGGCAAAAGGGACCCGCCCCGGACTCCGCCCAAGGGACGCCGAGGAGGGCGGCCAGCAATTCTGCCGCGGGTTTTCTGTCCCTGGCCGGAACTATCATGTGGTCGAGCTGAACGCTCATCGTGGGTACCCGTGTCGCAGCGCGTTACGCGCAGGCCCGGTGGAATGACGGGTCAGCGCAATGTAGCCAATATCAACGCGCAAACATAGAGACCGACACCAAAAATAAAGTGATTGAACAAACTGCGCAGTCGAGCCTTGTTCGGATTTGGCGTCTTGGATGCCGCAATACCCGCACCTAAACCCGGCTGCATGACAAAAAATGGAAAGACGACCGTGGCAAAACCGAAAGCCAGCGCCGGATACAGTGTTGGCTGACGCGCCCATTCGACGCCCATAAGCAAAAACAGAGTGACCGCAAAGACAATGCCCGTTACGTAATGAGTAACCCACCCAATGATACATTCGCCTTTGATCGAGGGGGTCTTTGCTATGTTTTGATGTAAAAACTGGCCTCTTGGCAGCCAGCCGACCCATCTCCCCACAACGCACCAGCTGAACGATGGGGTGGAAAACACCTGTCTTTGGAAAATGGCCCAAAGATCCACCAGGGCAGTAGCGCCGATTCCAACAACAAGCCCGCTAAGAACCAGGTGCATTGCGTTCTGCATTTTCAGATTTCCAGTTCAAAAGCGCTGACGTTCCGGATCGGCGGCATGATCTAACTGTGCTCGCACTTCATCCTATGCTATCGCGCAGCCTCGAATAGTTCGACAAGATTGCCATCCGGATCCTCCAGCAAGGTCTGCTTGCCGCCAGGCCCTACGACAACATCGTTGCGGAAACGCAGGCCGGCCCGCTTCATTTCCGCCACGCGTGACACAAGATCCTCCACCTCGACGACGAAGCGATTCCATCCACCAGGCTCGGGACGTCGCCCGTCGGGCATGGGCCGGGCGGCGGAACTCTGTGGTCCGGCGATCCAAAGAGTGAG
>DATHJM010000244.1:0-16278 GCA_035489775.1 Burkholderiales bacterium | reverse complement strand
CGGAAGCGGGTTTTTCTCGGTGAAGACGTGGATCGCCTTCACGTGGTCGGAGGCCGTCATCGGGCTCTCGACCGCGACCGAGAGCGGCACCGAGTTGCCGTTGTCGATCAGGGGCGGCAGCACGAGCTTGACCCTGCCGCGGCGGACCTGCGCGCCGCCAGTGGCCTTGCGGACAGCTTCCTCCAGGGCCGCCCTGCGCAACGCCGCCTGGTTGGGATCGAGCTGGGCATTGGCCCTCGTCGCCGCAGCGATGGAAGCGGCGCCACAGGCAAGAACCAGAAATTCGCGGCGGCTCGTCATTCGAGCGCTCATTTCAGACTAGATAGATAGGCAACAACATCTTCAATCTGTTCCGCGGTGAGGATCGTCTTGCCGCGAAACGCGGGTGCCACGCGCGCGAGGCCTTCGCTCTTGTAGTACGCGGGCATGATGCTTTGCGGGTTGACCTTCGTCGGATCGACGATCCGCTGCCGGATCTGGCCCTCGGTCAGCCGCGCTGCGCTCCTCAGGTCCGGGGCAAGATCGCCCTGGAACCGTTCCTCGGGGAACGGCCCGCTGTGGCACAAGAGGCATAAACCGACCTGCCGGTTGGCCACGATCGCCCGGCCCCGCGCCGCGTCGCCTTTGGCGCCGGTCAGCGAGGCCGGAATCGAGTCGCCCGCAAAAGCATTTCCGGCAAGAAACGAAAATGCGATCGCGCAAGCCTCACACCAATTCAATGCCGTGGTTCTTCAGCGGCACCGAGCGGATGCGTTTGCCGGTCGCCCGGTAGAACGCGTTCAGCACCGCCGGCGCCGCGACGCAGATCGTCGGCTCGCCGATTCCACCCCAGATCGGGCCGCCCGTCGGCATCAGAATGGTTTCCACTTTCGGCATCTGCGCGATGCGCATCGAGTTGTACTGGTGGAAGTTCGTCTGCTCGATGCGGCCGTCCTTCACCGTGCACTCCTGGAAAAAGAGCGCCGACAGGCCGTAGACGAAGGACCCCGCGACCTGGCGCTCGATCTGCGCCGGGTTGACCGCGTAGCCCGGATCGGTTGCGGCGACGATGCGGTGCACCTTGACCTTGTTGCCGTCCTTGACCGAGATCTCGCAGGCCGCGGCGACGAAGCTGTCGAAGGCTTTCATCTGCGCCACTCCGCGATAGACGCCCTTGGACGCGGGCTTGCTCCAGCCGATCTTGTCGGCCACCGCGTTCAGGACGCCCAGGTTCCTCGGGTGCTTCGCCATCAGCTTGCGGCGGAATTCGACGGGATCCTGGCCCGCCGCTTCCGCGAGCTCGTCCATGAAGCACTCGATGAAGACCGCGTTCTGGTTGATGTTGACGCCGCGCCAGAACCCCGGCGGGACGTGGGTGTTGCGCATCGCATGGTCGATCATGAGGTTCGGCACGGTATAGCCGAAGGAATGCTCGCCCGATTCGAACACACCCTGGAAGGTCAGGGGATCGCGGCCTTTCTGCGCCTGCACGACCTCGGGGCGGACCGCGGCGAGGATCGACTGGCCCGAAAGCCGCATATGCAGCCCCGTGAGATTTCCACCCGCGTCAAGACCCCCCACCAGTTTGCACTGCATGACCGGGTGATACTTGCCGTGCGCCATGTCCTCCTCGCGCGACCAGATCAGCTTCACCGGCGTGCCCGGCATCTGCTTGGCGATGAGGACGGCTTGTCCCACGTAGTCGTCCGGATAGGTGCCGCGCCGGCCGAATCCGCCGCCCAGCATGACGTTGTGCACGTCGACCTTGTCGGACGTGAGGCCCGAGGCCGCGAGCACCTGCGCGAAAGCGCCTTCGCCGTTCTGCGTCGGGCCCCACATCTCGCAACGCTCCGGCGTCCAGCGCACGGTCGCGTTCATCGGCTCCATGCAGGCGTGGTTCTGGAACGGGTAGGCGTACACCGCCTCGATCTTTTTCGCCGCGCCGGCGAGCGCCGCCTTGGCGTCGCCCGCCTGGTTGCCGACGAAGGCCTGCTCCGCGTCCAGTCCCGCCTTGAGCACCTCCGCGATGTCGGCGCTGGACACCTTGGCGTTCGCGCCCTCGTCCCAGACGATGGGCAGCGCATCGAGCGCGGTCTTCGCCTGCCACCAGGTGTCCGCGACCACCGCGACGCCGGAATCGCCGACCTGCACCACCTTCTTCACGCCGCGCATGCCGCTGACACGGGCGGCGTCGAAGCTCTTCACCTTGCCGCCGAACACCGGACAATCCCTGATCGCCGCGTTCAGCATCCCGGGCATCTTCAGGTCGGAGCCGTAGATCATCGTTCCATTCACCTTCTTCGCGGTGTCCAGGCGCTTCAGCGGCTTGCCGGCGATCTTCCAGGTCTTCGGATCCTTGAGGGGCACGTCCTTCGGCTGCTCCAGGCGCGCGGCAGCTTCCGCCACCTTGCCGTAGGTCGTCTTGCGCCCCGAGGCCTTGTGCGTGATGACGCTGTTCGACGCCGTGCATTCGGATGCGGGAACCTTCCATTCGTTGGCGGCTGCCTGCACCAGCATCATTCGCGCCGCCGCTCCGCCCTTGCGCACGTATTCGTGCGACTGGCGGATTCCGCGGCTGCCGCCGGTGGAGAACTCTCCCCAGGCGCGCTTGCGCGCGACGCTCTCCCCCGGGGTCGGATACTCGATCGACACCCGGTTCCAGTCGCACTCGAGTTCCTCGGCGACCAGCTGGGCGAGGCCGGTGATCGTGCCCTGGCCCATCTCGGCTCGCACGACGCGGACGGCGGTGCTGTTGTCCGGGCGGATCACCACCCAGACGGTGATCTCGGGCGAGCCGTCGGCCGCGCGCACCACTGCGGGACCGAAGGGCGGAAGGCGCAATCCCAGCGCGAGGCCGCCGCCGACGGCGGCGCTGCTGATGAGGAAGGAACGGCGGGTAAATTTCGGAATGGTTGTCATGGTTGTCTCCCTCACGCGACCTTGGCGGCGGCGTGGATCGCTGCGCGCACCTGCTGGAACGTGCCGCAGCGGCAGATATTGGTGATGCTGGCGTCGATGTCGGCGTCGGTCGGCTTCGGCTTCGCCTTGAGGAGCGCAGCCACCGCCATGATCATTCCGGACTGGCAGTAACCGCATTGCGGCACCTCGTGATCGATCCACGCTTTCTGCACCTTGTGCAGGACCTTGCCCGAGGCAAGGCCTTCGATGGTGGTGATTTTCGCGTCGCCCACGGCGCTCACGGGCACCTGGCACGAGCGCATCGGGAGGCCGTTCACGTGCACGGTACAGGCGCCGCACTGCGCGACGCCGCAGCCGTACTTGGTGCCGGTGAGGCCGACCTGTTCCCGGATCACCCAGAGCAGGGGCGTGGTCGGGTCGACGTCGACCTCGTGAGATTTACCATTGACTGTCAGGCGTGCCATTGTGTTCTCCTGTGTTGAAAGCGAGGCGGCTATTTGAATACCTGCTGCATATACATGATGAGGTCGGCTCGGTCGCGCGCTTCGGGCATGCCCGCGTACGGCATGCGGTTCGCCGGCACGGCCTTCTGCGGATCCGCGATATAGGCGTCCAGAGTCTTCGGCGTCCAGGTGATGCCGCTCTTCTTGAGTGCGGGGGAATAGCGAAAGTCATCCAGCTCCGCCGCCCGTCGCCCGAAGATTCCGTAAAGACTCGGTCCCACTCCGTTGACGCCGCGCTCGACCGCGTGGCAAGCGTGGCATTCCTCGAACAGCTTCTGGCCGTGTTTCGTATCGCCCTGCGCGTGCGCAAGGCCGGCGACGAGGAGCAATGTCGTCGCGGCGGCCGCGGTGGTTCCGAGGCGCGTCCTCATGCGGACACCAGCGGGCCGGGATTTTTCATATAGCGGTTCTTGATCGCGTCCGCCGTCCAGTAGGCGAGCGCCCCGACCGGCCCGGTCGGGTTGTATACGGAGTTGTGCGGAAACACGTTCGCGCCCACCACGAACAGGTTGTGGCAATCCCAGCTCTGCAGGTACTTGTTCAAGGCGCTGGTCTTCGGACTGATCCCCATGATGGTACCACCGGTGTTGTGCGTGCTCTGGTAAGGCACCACCGTCCAGGGCTCGGTGCGCGCCACGGCCGGGTTGAGCCGGGTAGGGTTCATGGACTTGGCGATGTCGTTGATCACTTGCGCCGCGTGCCGCCCGATCTTGTGCTCGTTCTCCTTGTAATCGAAGGTCATGCGCATCATCGGCAGGCCGAATGCGTTGCGGTAGGTCGGGTCGAGATCGTAATAGTTGTAGCGGTTCGCCATCACGCTGCCGCTCGAGCCGATCTGCATCGCGGTGTCGTACCACTTCGCGGTGGCGGCCTTCCAGTCCTTGCCCCAGGCGGGCGTGCCGCTTGGCACAGGGCGGTAGCCGATCGGCAGGGCAGTATTGAACGCACCGGCGACGATAAAGCCGCCGACGTAACCCTGCTTGCCGCGGTCGAAATCCCAGTTCGCGTTGAAGTCGTCCATGGTCGTGCTCGACCCGCCGGCGTTCATGAACGGGTTGAAGTGCCTGCCCTCGAAGAACAGGGTCGCGCCCGCGCCGGTCTGATAGCAGTAGTTCTTGCCGATCACGCCTTTCTGGCTCACAGGGTCGTAAGGCTGGCCTATCCCTGAGAGCAACATCAGGTGCACGTTGTTGATGGCGTACGCGCACAGCATTACCATCCCCGCGGGCTGCTCGAATTCTTCGCCGTTCAGCACGTTCGTATAGGTCACGCCGGTCACGCGCTTTCCGCTCGAGTCCTTCAGCACCTTGGTCACCCACGTGTGCGTGCGCAGCTCGAAATTCGGATTGCGCATGGCAACGGGAATGACGGTCATGTGCGGGCTGCCCTTGGCGTTCGCCTCGCAGCCGAAACGCTGGCAATGGCCGCAATACTGGCAGGCGCCGAAGCGCGAGCCGTCCGGATTCGTATACGCGCGCGAGGCATTGGCGCTGGGGCGCGGGAACGGGTGGTAGCCGTTGTTCGCCGCTGCCGTCTTGAACATTTCCTGCGCGAGCACCGGCGTCAAGGGCGGCAGCGGATAGTCGCGCGCGCGCGGTGCCTCGAACGGATTGCCGCCGGGCACGATCTTGCCCTTGAGATTGCCCGCCTTGCCCGACACCGCAGCGATGTACTCGAACTTGTCGTAGTAAGGCTCGAGCTCGTCGTAGGTGATGCCCCAGTCCTGGATAGTCATGTCCTCGGGGATGTGCTTCTTGCCGTAGCGCTCCTCGTAAAGGCTGCGCACCTTGAACTCCATGTCGGTCCAGCGCCAGGTGTGGCCGCTCCAGTGCACCCCCGAGCCGCCGACCACGTCGCCGGGCAGGAAGGAACCGAGCCGGCGCATCGGCAAGGCCTCCTGCGAAACATTGTTGCGCACGGTGATGGTGTCTTTCTGCGTGTTCATCATCAGGTCGTGGCGCACCACGTAGCGCAGCTCGTCGCGCACCTGCGGCACCTGGAAGTCCGCCTCGGTGCTGCGTTGCCCGCCGCGCTCGAGAGCGACGACTTTCAGTCCCGTCGCGCTCAATTCCTTGGCGAGGATGCCGCCCGTCCAGCCCAGGCCCACGATGACGACGTCGACTTCCTTCAGCTTGGTGGCCATGCCGTTCTCCTCGTCAAGCGGACACCAGCGGTCCCGGATTTTTCAGATAGCGGTTTTTCAGCGCGTCCGCCGCCCAGTACGCGAGGGCGCCGACCGGCCCTGTCGGGTTGTAGGCCGAATTGTGCGGGAACACGCTCGCGCCCATGATGAAAAGATTGTGGCAGTCCCAGCTCTGCAGATACTTGTTGACCGCGCTGTTGCCCGGGTTGCTGCCCATGATGGTACCGCCGGTGTTGTGCGTGCTCTGGTAGGGCACTACTGTCCAGGGATCGGTGCGCGCCACCGCCGGGTTCATACTCGTCGGGTTCATCGACTTTGCGAGATCGTTCATCACGCCCGCGATGTGCCGCCCCATCTTGTGCTCGTTTTCCTTGTAGTCGAAGGTCATGCGCATCAACGGCTGGCCGAAGGCATTGCGGTAGGTCGGGTCGAGGTCGTAATAGTTGTAGCGGTTCGCCATCACGCTGCCGCTGGAGCCGAGGGTCATCGCGCTGTCGTACCACTTCGCGGTCGCCGCTTTCCACGCCTTGCCCCACAGCGGCGTGCCCCCGGGCACCGGCCGGTAACCGATCGGGCGGCCGCCCGTCATGCCGCCGCTGATGTTCGAGCCGCCGACGTAGCCGTATTTCGCGCGGTCGAACTCCAGGTTCGTGTTGTAGTCGTCGATCGTGACGTTCAGGCCCCCGGCCGACATGAAGGGATTGAAATGCCGGCCCTCGAAGAACAGCGTCGCGCCCGCGCCGGTCTGGTAGCAGTAGTTTTTGCCGATCACGCCAGTCTGCGCGACCGGATCGTAGGGGCGGCCGATGCCCGAGAGCAGCATCAGGTGCACGTTATGGATGGCGTACGCGCACAGCATCACCATCCCGGCCGGCTGCTCGAATTCTTCGCCGTTGAGCACGTTCGTGTAGCTCACGCCGGTGACGCGTTTGCCGCTCGAATCCTTCAGCACCCTGTTCACCCAGGCATGCGTGCGCATTTCGAAATTCGGGCTGCGCATCGCAATCGGAATCACCGTCATGTGCGGGCTGCCCTTGGCATTCGCCTCGCAGCCGAAGCGCTCGCAGTAGCCGCAGTACTGGCACGCGCCGAACTTCGCGCCGTCCGGATTGGTATAGGGGCGCGACGCGTTCGCGGTCGGCCGCGGGAACGGGTGGTAGCCGCCGTTGCGCGAAGCCTTGTCGAACAGCTCGCAGGCGAGGCTAGGCGTGAGCGGCGGCAGCGGATATTCGCGCGCGCGCGGCCCCTCGAAAGGGTTGCCGCCGGGCACGACCTTGCCCTTGAGGTTGCCCGCCTTGCCGGAGATGCCGGCGACGTATTCGAACTTGTCGTAATACGGCTCGAGTTCCGCGTAGCTGATCCCCCAGTCCTGGATCGTCATGTCGGCGGGGATATAGCCCTTGCCGTAGCGCTCCTCGTACAAGCTGCGCACCTTGAATTCCATGTCGGTCCAGCGCCAGGTGTGGCCGTTCCAGTGCACGCCTGCGCCGCCGACTCCTTCGCCCGGCAGGAACGATCCGAGCCTGCGCATCGGCAGCGCCTCCTGCGAAGGATTGTTGCGGATCGTGAGCGTATCTTTCTGGGTGTTCATCATGAGGTCGTGGCGGAACTGGTAGCGCAGCTCGTCGCGCACCGAAGGCAGGCCGAAATCCGCCTCGGTGCTGCGCGGGCCGCCGCGCTCCAGCGCCACGACCTTCAGCCCGGCCGCGCTCAATTCCTGGGCGAGTATGCCGCCCGTCCAGCCCAGGCCCACGATGACGACATCGACTTCCTTCAGCCTGGCCGCCACGCCGTTCTCCCGCTCAGCTCATATCCGAGATGCCGACGGGGTCGACCGTGTATTTCTTGTCGCGGTACTTCTCGACGTTCTGGTAGTGCACGGCGATCACCCCGGGGAAGCCGATCATCTTCCAGCCCGCCTTGTTGCGGTTGCCGCCGTAGATCGGGTCCGAGAACATGCCCTCCATGACGTTCTGGTAGATCGTTGCGAAGAAAACGCGCGCGGGCGGGCCGTTTTCGAACGCCACCTTGCCGGCCTGCAGGCCGACCAGGAATTCCTGGCGCTGGCTTTCGCCGATCTTGTCGAAGCTCTTGCCGTAGGTCTTCACGCAGAACGCGTTGGCGGCGGCAATGCCCGCGCGGTACAGCTCGGCGGGGGTGAGCGGGAGCTGGTAGCCCTGGCTCGGCACGCCCTGCTTCCACGGGCCCTGCATGTAGAGGCGGTCGCCCTTGCCCCAGCCGCCGGCGAGGGCGCGGTCGATGTAGGTGTTGAGGCCGAGCTCGGTACCCTTGGGCGTGAGCTGGTCCGCCGGCACCATGTGGTCGACCAGCGCCTCGACGAAAGCCGCCTCGTCTGGATTCAGATACGCGTAAGTGTTCGGTGCCGGTGAGCCCTGACTCGCTGGCGCAGCCGCGGCCGGCTGGGCCTCCGCGGGGCGCGGTAGTGAGACAGTCGCGGCAGCTGCGCTCCCTGCCACAGCGCTTTTCAGAAACGCGCGGCGATCGAATCCGTCGTTTTTCATCGCTCCTCCTTTGGTGGACCCTGCGAATCCCACGATGACCTGCAGAAGTATAAGCCCCCGCATGGCACTTGCAAGCATCGCGGCGGCTCGCGCGCTAAACTGGGATGGCTGTCCGGCCTGGGCACTTCAAGGGGGAGACTGATCATGCGGCTTCACGCGTCGAAGTTCATCAGAGTCGAATTCGCAGCGCTCGCGGGCGTCATTGCCGTCGCGCTTGCAGCGGCCGCATTCGCCGCCGAATACCAGATGACTGTCAACAGAGACCGCCTGGTCAATGCGCAGAACGAGCCGCAGAACTGGCTGCTGATGAACGGCGACTACGGCGCCACCCGCTATTCGAAGCTCACCCAGATCAACCGCGACAACGTCAGGAACCTCCGGCTCGTCTGGGCGATGGCGCTGGGCGGCATGCAGGACGTCGGGCAGAACGGCCCGGAAAACGAGGTCAATCCGCTGATCGACAACGGTTTCATGTATACGACCGACGGCTGGGGCACGGTGTACAAGATCGACGCGCGCAATCCCAACAAAGGCGAGTTCGTCTGGATTGCAGACCCCGGCGTCAAGCACCAGGGCAACGCCCCGCGCACGCGCGGCATTGCGCTGTGGGAAGACCTCGTGATCGCCAACCTTCCGGACGGGCGGGTCATCGCGATCAACCGCGACAACGGCGAGATCGTGTGGGACAGGATGGTCGCCGGCAAGACCGAGTTCGGCAGAGTGGAAAAATTCCTGACCGCGCCGCTGGTCGCCGACGGAAAGGTGATCGTGCAGAACGGCGCGGGCGACGGCGGAACGCGCGGCTGGGTGGCGGCGCTCGAAGTCAGGACGGGCAAGGAATTGTGGCGCTGGTACGTCGTGCCCAAGCCCGGCGACCCGGGCAGCGAAACCTGGAAAGACGACCACAATGCGTGGAAAACCGGCGGCGGCGGAATCTGGCAGACCGGCTCCTACGACCCGGCGACCAGGCTCTATATCGTCGGCACGGGCAACCCGTTCCCGATCTACGATCCGCAGGCGCGGCCGGGGGACAACCTGTACACAGATTCCGCGGTGGCGCTCAACGTCGATACCGGCAAGCCCGCATGGCATTTCCAGTACACGCCGAACGACTCGTGGGACTACGACGAAGTCGGTGTCCACATGCTCTATGACGCGACGATCAACGGCGAGCCGCGCAAGATCGTCGGGCATTTCGGGCGCAACGGCTTCTACTACACGCTCGACCGCACGAACGGCAAATTCATCAAGGCCGACCAGTACGTGAACGATCTCAACTGGACCAAGGGGATCAATCCCAAGACCGGCAGGCCGCTCGATTACGATCCGAAGCTCGACGTGCAGATTTACAATCCAGTCGCGCGGGCGCTGCGCGGCGACGGAAAGAAACGCGCCTGCCCGACCTGGCACGGCGGCGTCGCGCACCAGCCGACGGCCTACCACCCCGTGAAGAAGATCGCCTACGGCGTCGGCATCGAAGGCTGCTTCACGCAGAACGGGGCGGCCGTCGTGTTCAAATCCAAGGACGGCGACGTCGACGTGAAAGCGAGCGAGAAGCGGGACTATTCGAGCGACCTCTATTACGGCTCGGTCACCGCCTTCGACACCGCCAGCCACAAAGTCATAGCGAAAGCGATCACCGATATCGAAATCCGCTCGGGCGCGATCGTCACCGCCGGGGGCCTGGTGTTCACCGCGCTGCAGGACGGCTGGGTTATCGCGTATCACGACGAGACGCTCGAGGAGCTCTGGCGCTTCAACCTCGGCACGCCGCTCAAAGGCGCGCCGGTGACCTACGCGATCGGGCCGAAGCAGTTTCTCGCCGTGCAGTCGGGCGGGCGCCACCTGCACCCGGTGAAGTTCGACAAGCTTGAGAACTCCAGCTACCTGTTCGTGTTCGCGTTGAACTGAGCTTACTTCGGGAACTCGCCGCAGGCCTCGACCTCCGCGCCCCAGTACTCGATGCACCTCGCGCGGTTCATCGGGCCTTTGCCGACGATCTTCGCGAACAGGAAGTCGGAGAGCAATTCGACCTCGCGCGGCTGGAGAGTGGCCGGGGGATCGGGCAGGCTCAAACCACTCGATTTCAGGTCGGCCTGCTTCATGCCGTAGCAGCGAGCGTCGCTGTAGGCGAGCTTGTCGAACGCGGGCATGCTCCTTCCGGGGCGCCCGCACTTGATCGCCACGATCAGATCGCCGCGTTCGAGCTTGGTCTCGCGGAGGTTCGCGCCGTCGGGCATCTGGCTGTCCATCTTGCGGCCGTCGCCCGCCCAGCCGTGACACGCCTGGCAATTTCCCTTCTGCAGGAAAAGTCTCATGCCTTCGGCGATGTCGCCCGCTTCGGGGGCCTGCGCCTGCAAGGTGGAGGCGACCAGCAGCCCGGCAACGAACGCAAGAAGTTTCACCGCAAATCGCCGCCCGCTCAAAACGCGTAAAGCTTCGCCGGATTGTCGACCAGGATCTTCCTGCGGATCGCCGCATCGGGCGCCCACACCGGCAGCAGGTTCAGCACGAGGCCGTCGTCGACCTGGAAGAGCGGTGTGAGTTCGGTCGCCTTTCGTCCGGACGCAGCGTTCGGATGCGGCCAGTTCGTTCCCCAGACGATGCGATCGGGGTTCGCCGCGATCAGCGCTCGGGCGAGCGGCACGAAACCGGCGTAGTCCGGTCGCGGGCCGGCCGTGACCGAGATCTTGACGTAGGCTTTGCCCGAGCGGACCAGCTCCACCAGCTCGGCGAAGCCGGGCTGCTGCACACCGAGCTCTGCGCGCGCGCCGCCGAAATGGTCGAACACGACCGGCACTGGTGAGGCGGCGACGAGGTCCTTGATCGCGGAGATCATCGCCAGGTCCGTGAACATCTGGACGTGCCAGTTGCGGCTCTTCATGCGCTCGGCCGCCGCCTGGAACCGCCGGCGGCCGACCGCCGGGTCGTTGGTGCCGCCGGTCGCGAGATTGAGCCGGATGCCGCGCACGCCGGCGCGGCCCATGGCGTCCAATTCGCTCTCCGGCGTCTTGTCGTCGATGACGGCGACTCCGCGCGCGTCGGCGCCGCGCGCCTTCATGCCCCAGAGCGTGGCCGAATTGTCGGTGCCGTAGACGCTCGGCGTGACGATCACCACGCGCTGCACGCGCAGCGCCTTGTGCAGCGCCGCCATCTCCTCGGGCAGCGCCGTCTCCGGCGTATAGACGCGGCCCGCGAAGAACGGAAATTTCTCCGGATCGCCGTGGATGTGAGTATGGCAATCGCAGGCGCCTGCCGGCACGTCGAAATTCACGGACGTGGCCGGTTGGGCGGCTTTGGCAAGGACGGTTCGGGTACGCATGATGACTCCGGCCGCAATCGCTCCGAGCAGAAGATCGCGTCGCGTTGGCATGGGTTTCCTCCTTTGTCGGAATCTTATCCGTTGTGAGCTTGTTTCGGTATATCGTATGTTCCATGTACGTCATCGCGCGTCGCGCCCTGGCCGTGGTCCTGCTGGTGATCGCTTCGACGGCGATCGCATGGGCGCAGGCCTACCCGGACCGGCCGCTGCGGCTCGTGGTCGGATTTCCGCCCGGGGGCAGCGGTGATTTTCTTGCGCGCATCATCGCCGACGAGCTGTCCCGGGAGATCGGCCAGCCGGTGGTGGTGGACAACAAGCCTGGCGCGGGCTCCAACATCGCCGCAGAACAAGTGGCGCATGCCGCGCCCGACGGCTACACCATCCTGCTCGCCGGCAACTTCACCCACGCGATCAACCCCTGGCTGTACAAGAATCTCTCATGGGATCCGCACCGCGACTTCACGCCCATCACCGAGGTCGCGCTGATGAGCATCATCGTCTGTGTCACGCCACAGCGCGGCATCCGTTCGATGAAGGAACTGATCGCCAAAGTCAGGAGCGAGCCGGGCAGGTGGTTTTACGCTTCGCCCGGCAACGGCACTTCGCAGCACCTTGCGGGCGCGGAGATCAACCGCATCGCCGGAATCGACATGCAGCACGTGCCCTTCAAGGGCGGCGCGCCGTCGCTGCAGGCTGTGCTGGCGGGCGACGTGCAGGTGATGATCGGCACGACGCCGGTGGTGCTCCCGCAAATTCGCGCGGGGAAGCTGGTGCCGCTCGCGCTGATCACGCGCGCGGCCTCGCCGATGGTCCCGGGCGTGCCCGGGATGGAGGAAGCGGGCGTGCCGGGAATGGACCTGGGAAGCTGGTGGGGCATATGGGCTCCGCCCAGGGTGCGGCCCGAGGTGAAGGAGCGCCTGTACGCGGCAATCACCCGGGTGATGCGCCTGCCGCAGGTTGCGGAGAAACTTGCGCGCGAGGCGATGGAGCCGGAGATCTCCGCATCGCCCGAAGAGTTCGCCGCGTTCGTGCGCAGGGACCACGCTTCCTACGAGCCCATCGTCAAGGCGTCCGGTGCGAAGGCGGATTAGGATACGTACACTTTGATTTCAAGAATCGAGAGGAGAAGACCATGGCCGACAAATTCGTTCGTTTGCTTTTGACGTTCGCGCTGGCGACGGCGCTCACCGCCCTCGCCGCCGAGCCCGACCCCAGGATTCTCGCGTACACGCTGCCGGAGAACATCCAGTGGAAGGACAACGCCGCGCGCACCAACCAGACCGCCATTCTCTACGGGGATCCCACCAAGCCCGGGCCTTACGCGATGCTGATCAAGTGGAAGGCGGGCAACATGAGCCGGCCGCACTACCACGAGCACGACCGCTTTTTCGTGGTGGTGTCGGGCACCTGGTGGGTGGGCACGGGGCCGAAGTTCGACCCCGAGAGCACCAAGCCCATGCCCGCGGGCACCTACGTCCTGCACTACGCGAACGGCATCCATTACGACGGCGCAAAGCAGGGCGACACCATCATCGCGCTGCACGGCATGGGGCCGGTGAGCAACATACCGGCGGAGCAGAAATGACGCGGGAGCCGGGTGCGGTGAGGAATGCGCTTCTGATTTGCGCCGGCTTTTCCGCCTCCGGCGCGGTTTCGGCCGCGCCGGTGAATTACAACATCGATCCCGAGCACACCTATCCGAGCTTCGAGGCCGACCACATGGGCCTGTCGATCTGGCGCGGCAAGTTCAACAAAACCGCGGGCAAGGTGACCCTGGACAAGGCCGCCGGAACGGGAACAGTGGAGGTCGCGATCGAGACGGCGAGCATCGACTTCGGCCACGCCAAGGTGGCCGAATACCTCGCGGGTCCGGACCAGCTGGATGCTGCGAAGTATCCGACGATCAGCTACAAGGGCAGGCTCGAGCGCTTCGTCAACGCCGCGCCGACCGCGGTCAGCGGCGAACTCACGATGCACGGCAAGACCCGGCCTGTCGCTCTGAGGATCAATTTGTTCAAATGCATCCCGCATCCGCTCCTGAAGCGCGAGCTGTGCGGCGCGGACGCCTTCGGCACTTTCGATCGCAGCGAGTTTGGTCTCGACTACGGGCCGCAGTGGGGCTTCAAGCCGGAAGTGACGCTGCGTATCCAGGTCGAGGCGCTCGCGGAGGAGAAATGAACGTCGGAAGGAGGTCCGTCAAGCAATTCACTGTAATCGTCAGCGGCGCCATTCTCGCCGCCTGCTCGGGTGCAGCCGGGTTGCTCGATGCCGGAGAATCCCCCGACCTGATTCTCTACAACGGCAAGATCGTCACGGTCGATTCCGCGTTCTCCATCGCCCGGGCGGTGGCGATTCGCGGCGATCGTTTCGTCGCGGTCGGAACCGACGACGCGGTGCGCCGCACCGGCGGAGCGGCGACGAAATCGATCGATCTGCGCGGGCGCACCGTGATCCCGGGATTGATGGACGGGCACCTGCACAACGCGGGCGGCGGGCCCGGGGTGAATCTCTCCGAAGTCCGCAGCATGGCGGAGCTGCTCGCCGCGGTCGAGGCGCGGGTCAAGGCGGGTAAACCCGGCGACCTGGTGGTCTCCAATTCCGACTGGCACGAAGCGCAGCTGCGCGAGAAGCGCCTGCCGCATCGAAGGGACATCGACCGCATCGCTCCGGACAATCCGGTGGTGCTGGTGCGCGGCGGGCACGAGTTCATCGTCAATTCGGCTGCGATGAGGCGCTGGAACATCACGCGCGGCACGCCGGTGCCGCCGGGAGGGGAGATCGGCCGCGACGCGGACGGCGAATTGAACGGCGAGCTGGTGGATACCGCGCGGAGTCTCGTAAAGCTGCCGCCGCCGGCGAAGCTCGCGGCGGAGGAGATCCTCGCGCAGATGAAGATCCTCAACGCGGCCGGGCTCACCGGAATCCGCATTCCGGGGCAGTTCCAGTTCGGCGGGAGCGCGATCGAGCCCTACCGCATGTTCCAGCAGCTGAAGGCGCAAGGGAAACTGACCCTTCGCGTCAATTACCTGATGCGCATCTTCGACTATTCCAGCGTGGAAAAGATGCGCGAGACGATCGCCTCATGGCACGTCAGGCCCGACGAGGGCGACGAATGGCTGCGCATCGGCGGAATGAAGACGCTGGTCGACGGCGGATTCGAAGGCGGGCATATGCGCGCGGCCTACGAAGAGCCGTTCGGCAAAGGCGGCAAGTTCAAGGGAATCCAGGTCGTGCCCCTTTCCGACTACGTCGCCGCGGTGCGCGAGTTGAATCGCCTCGGATGGCGGGTCGCAACGCATGCGGTGGGCGACGCCGCGATCGATCAGGTGCTCGACGCCTACGCCGCCGCCGACCGCGACCGGTCGATACGCGGCAGGCGCTGGTCGGTCGAGCACTTCTTCATCGGCCGGCCCGACCACTATCCGCGCGTTCGCTCGCTCGATCTGGTGATCTCGGCGCAGGACCATCTGTATCGCGCCGGCCCGAGCCTGGTCAAGTACTGGGGACGCGAGCGCGCCGAGCAGGTGACTCCGGTGCGAAGCTTCCTCGATCAGGGAATACTCGTGGCGGGCGGCACCGATTCCCCGGTGATCCCCTACAACCCGTTCTGGGCGATGTACCACTTCATCTCGCGCGAGACGATTTCGGACGGCGTCTACGGCGCCGATCAGCGCATCACCAGGGAAGAGGCGCTGCGCATCTTCACCATCAACAACGCCAAGCTCACCTTCGAGGAGAACCTGAAGGGCTCGATCGAGCGCGGCAAGCTCGCCGACCTCGTCATACTCCCGGCCGATATCCTCACCATCCCCGAGAAGCACATCGAGAGCCTGAAGCCGGTCGCGACCATGGTGGGCGGACGCTTCGTATACAGCGACCCGGCGGTCCGGCTTGAATAGCAGACAACTGCTGACACAACGCTGTCAGCAGCGCCGTGACACGCGGAGCGTAGTCGTTGAAATAATTTCGTAATAATCGGGATCCATCAGCCAGTCGCGAACGTGAAGACCGTCTACGAAGGTGAATTCGCGCGGCTGAAGTCCGACGCGAAGGTCAAGGATTACCTCGCGTTGCTCTGCAGTCGCCGCGTGCGCGAGAAGTTGCTCGGCAAGCGCGCGGCGTAGCGCCGCGCAGCCTTTTTGCCGGAGTAGTCCACTGATAGTTCGCGGCTAGCGAGGCGGGCCGCGTTTTCGTCTAGACTTCGCATGGTCCCGCCATGCCTGCCCCTTCGCAGCAGATTCGCTTTTGCACCAGCGCCGACGGCGTGCGCATCGCGTACGCCACCTCGGGAAGCGGGCCGCCGCTGGTCAAAGTCGGGAACTGGATGACTCACGTCGAGCTTGACTGGGAGAGCTCGGTGTGGCGCCACTGGCTGCGGGAGCTGTCGCGCGACCATACTTTCCTGCGCTACGACGCGCGCGGCTGTGGGCTCTCGGATCGCGAGGTCCCGGAATTGTCGCTCGAGGCCTGGGTGCGCGATCTGGAGACGGTGGCCGACGCAGCAGGCATCGAGCGCTTCCCGTTGCTCGGGCTCTCGCAGGGGGGTGCCATCGCCATCGCCTACGCCGCGCGCCATCCCGAGCGCGTGAGCCACGTCGTCCTGCACGGCGCGTTCGCCCGTGGCCGCCTGCGTCGCAATCCCTCGCCGCAGGAACGCGAGGACATCGAGGCTCAGCTCAAGCTTGCGGAGATCGGCTGGGGCAAGGACGATCCGGCGTACCGCCAGTTCTTCACCACGCAGTTCATACCTGACTCGACGCTGGAGCAGCAGCGCTGGTGGAACGAGCTGCAGCGCGCCTCGATTTCGCCCGCGAACGCCGTGCGGTACCTGCAGGCGGTCGGTCTGATAGACGTCACCGATCTTGCGCCGCGCGTGTCCTGCCCGACGCT
>DATHJM010000243.1:0-2438 GCA_035489775.1 Burkholderiales bacterium | reverse complement strand
TGACCATGCACACGGGTCTCGACCTTTCGCCGGGTCATGGACTGTCGCGCTGACAAGTATCCCGGAACGCTCACTTCTTGACGGCCAACACTCCATCGCCATTCAGTTTCGCGGCGAACCCCGCGTGCTGCAGTCGTTTCGCTACTTCGTTGGGAACATTCCGGCCGCTGGTCAGTTTGTTCGGTGTGCCGGTGTAGTGGAATAGTTTGCCGTTGCGCTTGAGCACTCTCGCCAGTTGGTCATAGAAGGCTTGCGAGTAGAGCTCTCCGGCGGTACCGAAGCGCGGCGGGTCGTGCAGGATGGCGTCGAAGGAATTGCCGGGGAGCGCGCCGATCTGCGCGGCGATGTCGCCGTGGGTCAGCGTCAGGCTGCCGCCGGTTTCGGGCGACCACGGGTTGAGGCTGCGCAGCCAGATCACGTCGGCGTTCTTCTCGTAGGAATGGATCTGGCTCGCCCGGCCCTGCAGGCACCAGGCGGCGAAGTAGCCGAGGCCGCCGCAGGTGTCGAGGATCACTTTGCCGCGCGGCTGGATCAGTCCTACTTTGCGTTCGGCGTCCGCGTAGGGCGAGACGCGCGCCGTGGGCAGCATCTTGATGCCGTCGATTTCGAACGTCGGCGGGCCCCATTCGGTCGGCACCAGCTTGATCAGCGACGTCGTGAAGCGCGACACCGGCTGAAAGGCCTCGCCAACCCAGTGGTAGACGGTTCTGTCCTTGCAGGTTTCGAGGTAGGGGAAGCGTTCGCCTTGCCAGGTCCACTGCGCTACGCCCAGCTCGACGGTCGTCCTCGAGCGATCCAGGTCCAGCGAGCACTCGACCGTGGGCGTACCGGCGCGCGCGGCGGCGCGCAGGACTGAATGCACTTTTTGCGTCAATAATGGACCGATCACTGATAGGCTCCGCCACCATGATGCAGGATATCGACCAGAAGCCGAAGCGCGCCATCGTCGCGGCCGTGCAGCGGCCTGGCGTGAGCGACCTCGAGTTCGAGGCGTCGCTGACCGAGTTGCGCCAGCTCGCGAAGACGCTGGGGTTCGAGGTCGTCGGCAGGCTCACGCAGAAGCGCGCCGGGTTCGACTCGACGGCGTACTTCGGAACCGGCAAGCGCGAGGAGCTGCGCCTCATGCGGGAGCAGGACGCCGCCGACGTCGTCCTCATCGACCACGAGATCTCCCCCTCGCAGCAGTTCAACCTGGCGAAGGAGGTCGGCTGCGAGGTGATGGACCGCAGCATGGTCATCCTCGAAATCTTTCACCGGCACGCGAGCTCGCGCTACGCGCGCGCGCAGGTCGAGATCGCGCGCCTGGGCTACATGGCGCCGCGCATGCGCGAAGCCGCCAAGGAGGCCGGGCCGAAGGACCGGGGGCGCAGCGGCACCGGCGGCCGCAGCGGCGGCGAGTCGCATGGCGAGCTCGACCGGCGCAAGATCCGCGACCGCATTGCCGAGCTGCAGAAGGAGCTCGACGGGATGGCGCTCGAGCACAAGACGCAGCGCGCCCGGCGGCAGGAGCGCGAGGGTCTCGCCCGCGTGGCGCTCGTCGGATACACGAATGCGGGCAAGTCCACCCTGATGCGCGCGCTGACGGGAAGCGAGGCGCTGGTCGCGGACAAGCTTTTCGCGACGCTCGATACCACGGTGCGCGCCCTCCATCCGGAAACCGTCCCGCGCGTGCTCGTCAGCGACACGGTCGGCTTCATCAAGAACCTGCCGCACGGCCTCGTCGCCTCGTTCAAGTCGACGCTCGACGAAGCGCTCGAGGCGTCGCTGCTCCTCCACGTGGTCGATGCGAGCGATGCCGGGTTCGAGCGGCAGCGCGCGCCACGTGCGTCTCCGCAGATAATGCTGGAACGCCTCATTGTTCTGTAACCGTCGCAGGATATGGCGTGCGTCGTCGATCGGATCGAGCAGCGCGTATCGCAGAATGCGCAACTGCAAAGGGCCTTCGGTCATGACCGCCCAGCCGTTCTCGGGAAAGCGTCCAGCATACGAAACATGGGCCCGAATTGCTGCGAATAAATGCGCAATCAGCCAGCTTTGGAGTGGTCTAGCTGCGAGCGCGGATTGTGCCAGCCTCGGCCAATTGCTCGCGCAGGCGCTCCATGGCCTCGGGCTCGCCGCGCACGCGCAGGAACGCACCCTCGGCATCGGCGCGCTCCTCCAGCACCGTGCAGGTGGCGAAGATCTGCCCGCGCAGTTTCTGCGCCGACCAGGGAAGGAAGAGCTCGGCCTCGACGAGGTGCCGCTGGAAGAACGCGACTATCGCTTCGTGCAGCCTGGCGACGTCGCCCTCCCTCTTCGCGCTCATCACGATGCAGCCGGGATACTTCGCGCGCAGCGCCGCTTCGTCCCCGCCGCGGTCGATCTTGTTGAAGACGACGAGGCGCGGCACGTCCTGCGCGTCGATCTCGGCCAGCACTTTCTCGGTCACCGCGAGCTGC
>DATHJM010000242.1:0-14691 GCA_035489775.1 Burkholderiales bacterium | reverse complement strand
GCCGCCATTGTTCACCGGCGGCGCCTGCACCGCCGAGTTCGACCACGAGGCCTCCCAGCTTGCGCTGAACCAGAAGTCTCTCGCGTCGCCCGCGCTCGCCCAGGCGTACTGGGGCTCGAGGCAAATCCCGATCTCGGTGCTTTCCGCGGAGCAGTGCCGGCGCGTCAGGCCCGGGTTCGTGGAGGCGTGCGGCTCGGGTGTTCTTGTCCATGCCGTCGTCCCGGTCCAGAATCGTATCTGTCGCTTCTATCGGGACGATGGAATCAGAGTCCAGCTCCAGTACGATGACCGCAATCGCCTGACTCGCATGATTACGAACATGAATCCGTTCAGGTCCTTGCCCTTGCCATGGCTTGGCGTTACCCTGCATTGGGGCAGGTAGTACGGCCATGAAGCCCCGTATCACGCTCATTACTCTCGGTGTCGACGATCTCGACCGGGCAGTCCGGTTCTACCGGGACGGGCTGGGCCTGAAGACCCAGGGCGTCGTCGGGACGGAGTTCGAGTACGGGGCAGTCGCCTTCTTCGACCTGCAGGCGGGACTGAAGCTTGCCCTTTGGCCGAGGAAGAGTCTTGCCCGCGATGCCGGGCTTGCCATCGGAAATCCGAGTCCGACCGATTTCACGATCGGGCACAACGTCTCCTCGAAAAAAGAAGTCGATGCGGTAATGGAACAGGCGACGCGGGCAGGGGCAGTCGTCGTGAAACCTGCGCACGAAACTTTCTGGGGCGGTTACGCCGGGTACTTCCAGGATCCTGACGCACATCTGTGGGAAGTGGCATGGAATCCTCAATGGGTTCTCGACGATTGAGGCGAAAAATCCGGGAGGCGCAATGATTTCGAGAGCGGCCGTGATTGTCATCCTCATGTTGGCTGGTTGCGCAACGAACTCGATACCGAGCCGGCCCGACGTCAGCGCCGCCAAGCGACAGGTGGCCGACACGGAGCGTGCATTTGCCCGAACCATGGCGACCCGGGATCACAAGGCCTTCACGTCATTCCTGTCGCAGGAGGCTGTCTTTTTCTCCGGTGACAAGCCGCTTCGAGGCGCGCAACAGGTGGCTGACTGGTGGAAGCGTTTCTACGACGGCCCGGACGCCCCTTTCTCGTGGGAGCCCGAAGAGGTCGAGGTGCTCGACTCCGGTACCCTGGCCCTAAGCTCCGGTCCGGTTCGCGACTCCAAGGGAGCGCTCATTGCCACTTTCACGTCGATCTGGCGGCTGGAGGACACCGGAAAATGGCGCATCATCTTCGACAAGGGCAACCAGGCCTGCCCTCCAAAACCATAGGCGCCCGCAAGGCGCCCCGCACATGTTTCTCCTCATCAAGCTTCTTCATATTGCCGCGGTCATCGCTTTTGTCGGCAACGTCACCACCGGCCTCTTCTGGCACGCCCATGCCGCTCGTACGCGCGATCCCAGGCTCCTCGCCCACACGATGGACGGCATCATTCGAAGCGACCGCTACTTCACCGTACCCGGCGTCGTCGGCATCATAGCCACCGGCGTCGCCGCCGCGATCTACGGCAACTTTCCGATCCTGCGTACCGGCTGGATACTCTGGACCCTGATACTTTTCATCGTCTCGGGGCTCATCTTCATGATCCGCGTGGCGCCGCTTCAACGGCAGCTGCGCGCCCTCGCAGAGGCGGCGGTCCAATCCGGCACTTTCGACTACCCCCGCTACCACGCGCTCGCCGTTCGTTGGGAAGTTTGGGGTCTCGCGGCGCTATTGACACCAGTGGCGGGGCTGGCGCTGATGGTACTCAAACCAAGCCTTTGAATGCACACCAGGCATACAATCCTCGCGCATTCATTGGCATTCCTTGCCGTTTGCCTTGGCGCCTCTTGCACCACGCCCACGACATCGCAAGGAACCGGCTCCGCAAGCAATCCCGTCGTCGCAGTACCGGACGCCATAGAACCGCCGCCGCCTCTGGTGAAGTGGGACGACCTGCCCCTTGGGCTGAAGAAGGCATCGGTGCCCCCCTATTCGGCCATCGCATATTGCGCGTCGCGCGCCAGTTCGCAAGGTTCGGATTCGGAGGCGGTGAGGGCGGATCTGGCAGAGTGCCTGAGTGCCGACCTGCTGGCGACCCAGGGCACCTTCCTAGCCTGCCACCTTTCCGCCAGTGGTTTGCAGGGAAAGGCGTATGCTGAGCAGCGCAGAAAGTGCCTCATTCAAAGCGGGGCGAAACCGGGCTAGACGCTCAATGGAGCCTGCCATGCGAAAAACCCTCATCCTCCTCCTCGGCGCTCTGCTTGCCGCATTTGCGGTGGCCGCGCCGCTTCCATACGATGAATCGGCCGACGCCAAGGCAGCGGTTCGACAGGCGCTGGGCGCTGCGAAGAAAAGCCAGGTCCCGGTTTTCCTCATATTCGGCGCGAACTGGTGCGAAGACTGCCGCGCGCTGGACCTCGCCATCAAGAGCGGCAGGAGCGCGGATCTGCTCGCCCGCCAGTTCAAGGTGGTCAAGGTCGACATCGGGAACTTCGACCGGAACCTCGACCTCGTCGCCGCATATGGCAATCCCATCAAGAAGGGAATTCCCGCTGCCGTGGTTCTGTCTCCGGACAACGAAGTCCTTTACGCGACTCGTGCCGGCGAGCTCGCCGATGCCCGGCGCATGAGCGAAAGCGGAATCTACGACTTCCTCAGGAAAGTCACGCAGACAGCGAAGAAAAGAGGCGCGACCGGGGGAGCACCCCGCTCGAGCGCCCCCTAACGCGCCCGCGCCCCGCGCCAGCCCTGGGGAATCGAGGAGAGCAGCTTCTTCGTATACGGGTGCTGCGGGTTGCGGTAGATGTCGTCCGAATTGGCGACCTCGACGACCTCGCCTTCGTTCATGACCATCACCTGATCGGCCATGTACTTGACCACCGCCAGATCGTGCGAGATGAAGATGTAGCTCATGTGGTACTCGTCCTGCAGGTCCTGCAGCAGATTCAGGACCTGCGCCTGAACCGAGACATCCAGCGCCGATACCGCCTCGTCGCAGATGAGAACCTCCGGTTTCATGGTGAGGCAGCGGGCGATTGCGATGCGCTGCCTCTGGCCGCCGGAAAATTCGTGCGGATACTTGAAGAACGAAACCTCGGGGAGCCCCACTTCCTCCAGCAATTTATACACCATGTCGCGGCGCTCGCTTTCGTCCGACCCTATGCGGTGCACCTGCAAAGGTTCCATGAGAAGCTGGCCGATCGTGAAGCGCGGATTGAGCGAAGCATAGGGATCCTGGAAGACGATCTGGATGCGGCGCTTGTACCGCATCATCTCCTCCTGCGGGATGGACAGCAGGTCAGCGCCCTCGAACAAGGCCTCGCCGGTCGATGCCCCGCGCAGGCGCAGCAGAGTCAACGCGACCGTCGTCTTGCCCGAACCCGATTCGCCCACTATGCCCAGGGTCTTCCCCCGGGCCAGCTTGAATGAAACGTCCTTGACCGCCTTGAATTCCCTCTTTCCGAACAGGCCCTCGCGCGAATAGAAGCTCTTGCCCAGGTGGCGCACCTCGAGAATGACCTCTTCGTCGCCGCGCAGCCCGCGGCTGCGTTCCTCCAGGCCTGCCCCGGCAAGCGGTCCGGGCTTGAGGAAATCGTCGATCACCGGCAGCCTCCTCGGACGCCGCGTGAGCTGCGGCCGGCATAGCATCAGCGCCCGCGTGTAGGGGTCCTGCGGCGCCTCGAATATCTGCTGTACCTTTCCCTGTTCCTTGATCTCGCCCTCGCGCATCACCACCACATAGTCGGCGATCTCGCCCACCAGCGCGAGATCGTGGGTGATGAACAGCACCGACATGCGCATTCGCTTCTGCAGCGCGGCGATCAGTTCCAGGATCTGCTTCTGGATGGTCACGTCGAGCGCGGTCGTCGGTTCATCCGCGATCAGCAGCTTCGGCTCGCATGCGATCGCTATCGCGATCATCACGCGCTGCTGCTGGCCGCCCGACAGCTGGAACGGATAGGCGTCGATCTTGATCTCGGGCTCTGGAATTCCCACCTCGCGCAGGAGCTCGAGGGCGCGCGCCCGCGCCTGTTTGCCCGTCATGCCAAGGTGCTTGGTCAGGACCTCCGTGAGCTGGAAGCCGACCGTGAATACGGGATTCAGCGAGCTCATCGGCTCCTGAAAGATCATCGAAATGTCCGCGCCCCGCAGTTTCTGCAATTCGCCGGGTTCGAGCGCGAGAAGATTGCGGCCGCCGTACAGGATCCGGCTGCCCGCGGGGACGATCGAGTTTTCCTTCGGGAGCAGTCCCAGGATCGCCAGCGCCGTCACCGATTTGCCGCTGCCGGATTCCCCGACCAGCGCGACCGTGCTGTTTACCGGAATGTCGAAGCTGACGCCCTTGACGGCCTGGAAAATGGTCGTCCTGTCGAGGCGAAAATCCACCTTCAGATCGCGGATGCCGACCAGGGGCTCGGTGCCGTTCGGGGAGGTCATTTGAGCTTCGGGTCGAGTGCGTCGCGCAAGGCGTCGGTAAACAGGCTGAATCCGGTGACGAGCAGCGCCATGGCAATCGTCGCCGCAACCAGCTGCCACCAGTAACCCAGGATCAGCTCGCTCTGGGCTTCGTTGAGCATGCTGCCCCACGAAACGGTGTCGACGCCCACGCCGAAACCGAGGAAGCTCAGCACCACCTCCGATTTGATGAACAGGACGACGTGCAACGACAGCTGCACCAATATGACATGGCTCACGTTCGGAAGGATATGCACGAACATGCGGCGCGCATGCGAGGCGCCGATCGCGTCGGCAGCCTGGATATACTCGCGCACCTTGTGCTTGAGGTATTCGGCGCGCACGAGGCGGAAGATCCCCGTCCAGCCGGTGAGGCCCAGGATCAGGATCACGGTCAGCGTCCCCTTCTGGTTCAGCACGGCGGCGATCGCCAGGATCAGCAGCAGGTAGGGTATCGAGGTGAAGACGCTGTAGAACCAGTTGAAGAAATCGTCGATCCAGCCTCCGTAATAGCCGGCGAGCGCGCCAAAAACAGTGGCGAGGAACGCGGCGAGAAGCGCGGCGACCAGCCCCACGAACATCGACGTCTCCGTACCCTTGATTGTTTTCTTCAGGACGTCGCGGCCCCATCTGTCTCCGCCGAAGGCGAGCGTAGGCGCCTGGGCCTCCGCGACCGACGCGGCGCTGGATTGGGCCCTGATCTCGGCGAGCACGTCCGCGAGCGGATCCACGATTTCGATGTCGCCCGCGGCCGCATCGGCCTTGCCTGCGCTCTCGGCGCGGGAGGAATCCGGCGCGAGCGGCGCCGACGGGCCGCCGTCGTGGATCGCCGGCCCGCTGAAGGTCGGCGGCGCATAGTTGACGCCGACTTCCTTCGACCAGTCGGCTGCGATCAGGTGCAGGCCGGAGGCCACCATCAGGCCGAAGAAGAACACCACGATCAGGAACGAAGCGAGCCCCACCCGGTCGCGGCAGAAGCGGCGCCAGGCGAGGACCCACAGCCCGGGGGATTCGGCGCGCTGCGCGCCCAAACTCAACGCGGCGGCCTGCGTCATTTGAGCTGCACGCGCGGATCGACGACCCGGTAAAGCAGGTCGGCGACCAGATTGATGATCATCGTGGCGATCGCGACGTAAACGGTGACCGCCTTGATCACGGGAAAATCGCTTCGCTCCACGGCAAGGATCACTTCGCGGCCGACGCCCGGGATCGAGAAGAAGCGCTCGATCAGGAACGCGCCCGCGAGCAGCCCCGGCAGCTGGATCATCACGTTGGTGATGATCGGAATGGAGGCATTGCGCAGCACGTGCACCCACATCACGCGCCCCTCGCTCATTCCCTTCGCCCGTGCGGTGCGCACATAATCCTGATTGATCTCGTCCAAGAAAAAGGTTCGATAAAGCCGCGTATCGGGGGCGAGGGAGACGATCACCCCGACGATGATCGGCAGCAGGCTGAACTTGAGGAGATTCTCGGCAAACCCGTTGCCCCAGCCCTGGACCGGGAACCACCCGAGCTGGTACGCGAGCACGTACTGGAACACGATGATATAGACGAGGATGCTGATCGACTGGCCGACCGTGCAGCCGATCATGACAATGCGGTCGGTCAGCGATCCACGCACGTAGGCGACCAGCATTGCCGCGGCGATCGCCAGCAGGGTGTCGACCAGCAGGAGCGGAACGAGCACGGTCAGCGAGGGACCGAGCCTGGTAGCGAAGATCGCCGATACTTTCTCGTTGGTCGACCAGCTCTCGCCGAAATCACCCGTCGCGATCTGCTGGATGAAGATCCACAGCTGGATGTAATACGGACGATCGACGCCGAGCTGGTGCCGTATGTTTTCGATCTGCTCCGGGTTGGAGATTTTCCCGGCCAGCAGGTAGGCCGGATCGCCGCCGACCCAGGTGAAAAGAAAAAAGATCAGCAGCACGACCCCGAGCAGGGTCGGGATGGTTTGCCAGAGGCGGCGTACGACGTAGCCGAGCATGCCGGATTCGAAACCCTCAATCGCCTCTCTGTCCGGTGATCTCTTCGAAAAAGGCCCTGGGCGAAGGATCACGGCCCAGAAACTCGCGCACCATTTCCGCGGCGGGCTTTTGCCCGCCCTTGGAGAGGATCAGCTCGCGAAAACGCCGCCCCGCGGCGGGATTCATAAGGTTCTTCCCGTATGCGGACAACATGTCGAGAGCAAGCACCTCCGACCACATGTAGCTGTAATAGCCGGCGCCGTAACCGCCGACGAGATGCCCGAATGTGCCCGGAAACTGCGTTCCGGGAACATAGCCGGCCGGCGTCTCGCTTTCCATCCCGATCCATCCCTGCATCGGATCGATCTCGCGCTCGCCGAAAATCGCCATGTCGTACGACGCATACAGATGCTGCCGCCCGTACTGGATGCCGCGGCCGAAGGAGCGCGCCGCGCGCAGCCGCTTGACCAGCGCGTCGTCGACCTCCGGGCAGCCGGCGCAATGCCTGCGCATCAGCCGCAACGCCTCCGTTTTGCGTCCCCACTCTTCGTACATCTGCGAAGGCGCCTCGACAAAGTCGCGCTCGACATTGGTGCCGCCATGGCTGGCATAACGCGTTCGTGACAGGACTCCGTGCAGGATATGGCCGAACTCATGCAGCAGCGTTTCCAGCTCGCGGTGGTTGAGGCCCTTGGGGTTGAAGTTCGCGACCAGCACGCTGATCGGCGTGCGCCTGGCAAGCAGGCTCGAGCTGCGGGCCCCGAAAGCCGCTGCGTGGCTGTACTTGCCCTCGCGCGGGAACAAATCGAGGTAGATTCCGCTCAGGAACCCGCCGGTCCGGCCGTCGATCACGTCGTAGTAGCGGACCGAAGAGTGCCAGAGCGGCGCTTTCGCCGGAACGAACTTGATGCCGTACATCTCCCCGGAAATCGCGAATACCCATGCAACGCTCGCATCGGTAGGGAAATAGGCCCGCAAGGCTTCCTGATCGACGTTGTAGCGCGCGCGCTTGAGCTGTTCCTGATAGTAGGGAATGTCCCAGCGGCCGAAGGTCACCTCCTGAACGCTCTTGCCCAGGCGCTCGGCCTTGAACGCGCGCAACTCGTCGATTTCCTTGCGCTCGATTTCCCGGACCTTGCCTTTGACTTCGTCGAGAAAGCGCTGGACCGTCTCGGGGTTTTGGGCCATGCGCCGGCGAGTGGCGAAATGCGCGTAGCTCGGCAGCCCGTACAAGCCCGCCATCTCGCGGCGCAAACGCGTCGTCTCGCCGAGCAGGTCCAGGTTCTGGAGCGTGCCGCGGTTGTTGAACGCGGTGTAATAACGGCGACGCGCTTCCTCGTTTTCCGCGTTGCTCATGAAAGGCTCGTACTCGGGATACTCGAATCCCAGCAGATAATTGCCCTTGTCGTCGCGCCGCGCGCTCTGCAGGTAGGAGGCCGGCAGGCCTTTTACTTCCTCCGAGGTGAATGCAAGCCGCGTCTTGTTGTCCCGGACGTTGCGCGCGAATGCCTGGCGGACCTCCTCCAGGCGCTGCAGGATCGCCTTCATGCGGGCGCGCTTCTCCGGGGGCAGGGCCACGCCCGTATCCTCGAACGCCTCGACCACGTCCTGCTTGAGCTTGCGGTCGATGCCGCCGGCGGGGGTGATGCGTTGAAACCGCGCGTAGATCTCCTCGTTCTGGAACAGCTCTGTGCTGAGCTCGGTCATTTTCAGCAGGCAGTCCTCGCCCGCAGCGCGCGTCGCGCTGTCGGGCGACATGTTGGTGAGCACCTCGACGGGCCCCTGCGTGTCCTCGATCAGGATCTGCAGGCGATCCCACGCACGGAACACGCGCTCGACCGTCCCCTGTGAAATGGGCAGCTTCTCCAGCGCGGCGACCCGGGCCCGGGCGTTCGACAGCGCCGCGCCGCAGGCTGCGTCGATGTCGCGCGCATTCCAGATTGGAATTTGTGGATGCGATGCCGTCCAGGCGGCGGGGGCGAAAGCCCAGCAGAGGGCGGCGAAGACGAGCCGGCGCGCCGAGCGGGCGAAAATCCGTTCTTTCATTTGCTGGAGTCGAAGTCGATATACATCCATTCCTGATGCAAGGCCGGGTGCTTCTTGAACCCGATCACCCGCGCCTGCATCAGCATGTTGCGATAGCGGCTGTCGCCCATGATCCAGACCGTATCCGCCTCCATCCTGCGGGCCATCGCCCGGTAGAGCCTGTTGCGCTCGGGGCCATCGGGCACAGTCTTGGATTTCCTGTAGAGCCTGTCGAACTCGGGCGACTGGTAGCACGCATTGTTGCTCTGCCCGGTATTCGGGCCATAGAGCAATTGAATGAAATTATCTCCATCCGGGTAGTCGGCGATCCAGGCGGAGCCATGCATCATCAGCCGGCAGCGCTTCTCCAGCTTTAGCAGATCGGCGAAGCGGTCCTTGTGGATTTCCAGGCGGATGCCGATCGAATCGAGCGAGCGCCTCATCAGCTCGTCGAACTGGCGGTCGCGCTCGTTCGGGATCGAAGAATAGCGGATGAGGAGAGGCTTGCCGTCGGGCAGGGTCCGGTAGCCGTCCGTCCCCTTCCGGTAGCCGAACCTGTCGAGCAGGGCATTGGCGGTCCTGGGATCGTAAGGGATGCCGAACTTGTAGTTCGGATCGTGGCCGGCGACGCCCGGCGGAACCGGAAACTCCGCGCGGACCGCCTGTCCCTTGCGGATGATCCTGAGCTGGTCGTCGATCTTGTACGCCATCGCGATGGCGCGGCGCAAAGCGATCTTCTCCTTGCTGTATCCGAAGAGCGGATTCGGCTGATCGCCTATTTTTTCCTGCATGTTGAAATAAGTGTAGGTGATTTCCGGATCGACGGTGCGGTTGAGCTTGATGCCCCGCTTGACGAACGCGGGCCTCAGCTTGCCGTCCGCGGTCATGAAAGTCGGCGCGACGTCCCACAGCTGGTACTCGAGATCGGTTTCGCCCTTTTCGAATGCGAGCCACCGGCTCTGGGTTTCCTCCATGATGCTGATTTCGACGTTGCCGATCGCCGGCAGCGTCTTGCCCTTCATCTGCGCAGCGATCTCCCTGTCGAGCGGATCGTCGGTCGGCTGGAAATCCCACACTTTGACGCGGTAGTCGGGGTTCGCCTCCAGGACGATCTTCGAGGAACGCCTGTAGTGCTTCAGCCGATAAGGGCCGGAGCCGACCGGGTGGGCGTTGGTATCCTCGCCATAGAACTCGATGACCTCGCGCGCCACCGCGCCGCTGAGATCGAACGCGAGGATGTGCGGAAGGCCATAGTCGATTTCCTTGAGGTGAATGCGCAGCGTATACCGGTCAGGGACCTCGATCCCCGCCACTTTCGCCTCGTAGTCGAACCGGCCGGCTTTCCTGGCGCGGGCGCCGGCCTCGTCGAGCCCGACGATCTTTCCCTCGAACAGGAACGCGTACGGCGAGCGGTTCCTGGGATCGAAGAAACGCTTGATCGAATAGGCGTAGTCCTCCGCCGTGAGCTCCCGCTTCCTGCCTTTGAACGCCGGATCGGGCGTGAAATAGATGCCTTTCTTTATCCTGAACGTGTAGGTCTTGCCGTTGTCGGTAATCTGCGGCAGCGATTCGGCCGCCAGCGGCACGAGTTTCGCCGGACGCGCCAGATAGTCGTAGGTCAGCAGCCTGTCGAATATGGCTTCGATGACCATGCCCGAGTAGTAGTCCGATGTACGCGTCGGATCGAATCCGGTTTCGGCGACCTGGAACGTGACGCGAAGGGTCTTCGTCATGTCCGCGGCATGGGATGCCGCGGCCAGAGCCGGTGCCAGGAGCATAGTCGCTGCTCTGAACCAGGTTGATCCAGCTTGCATGGTCTGTAGGAAGCCGGCAAAGGAATGGGGCGTAATCTAGCATCTCTGTTTTCAACAGGCTATCGCTTCAAGAGCCGGGCTCATGATTTGACTTGGCCTGAATCCGCTACAATCCCGCGATCCCGAGCCGAAAAGGCGGAAACAAGATGGGTTTTCTCGCGGGCAAGCGCGTCCTGGTCACCGGCCTGCTCTCCAATCGTTCGATTGCCTACGGAGTCGCCAAGGCGGCGCGGCGCGAGGGCGCCGAGCTGGCCTTCACCTACCAGAACGAGCGCTTCAAGGACCGCGTCGCGGAGATGGCCGGGGAATTCCAGAGCACGCTCGTCTTCCCCTGCGACGTCGCGAGCGACGCCGAGATCGCCGCCCTGTTCTCCGAGCTGGGCAAGAAATGGAACACGCTCGACGGCCTGGTGCACGCCATTGCCTTTGCGCCGCGCGAGGCGATCACGGGCGACTTCCTCGAAGGCTTGTCGCGGGATGCGTTTCGCATCGCGCACGACGTCAGCAGCTACAGTTTTGCCGCGCTCGCCAAGGCGGCGCTGCCGCTCATGCAGGGACGAAGTGGAGCATTGGTAACCCTCACCTACCTCGGAGCCGACCGGGTGGTTCCGGGCTACAACACCATGGGGCTCGCCAAGGCGAGCCTCGAGGCCAGTGTGCGCTATCTGGCTGCGAGCCTCGGACCGAAGGGCATCCGCGTCAACGCCGTCTCGGCCGGCCCGATCAAGACTCTCGCGGCGAGCGGGATAGCGGGTTTCAGCAAGATCCTCAAGTACGTCGAGGAGAATTCTCCGATGCGGCGAAACGTCACGACGGGGGACGTGGGCAACGTAGCAGCGTTTCTGCTGTCCGACCTGGCGGCCGGGGTGACCGGCGAGATCACCTACGTGGACGGCGGGTTCAATACGGTGGTGGGCGCAATACCCGCTGCCGGAGCGCCCGAGTAGTATTCCTACTGCGTCTTCTTTTCCAGCGCCGCCTTGTTGATCTCCACTTTCGCGTCCGCACGCAGGCCGTCGAGGAAGGACTTGAACTCCTGCGTCCCGCCCGCGCGCCCCAGCTCGCTCTGAACGCTGCGCGCTCGCGTCTCGTCCGGCTCTACGTCCACGACGCGGCTGACGCGATAGATCGCGTAGCCGCTGTTCGAGTCCACCCCGGTGTACGCCGGCAGCTTGGACGCGTCCGCTCCAAAGATCCCCGAGAGGGCTTCGGGGCCCAGATCCTGCGGCTCGTCCCGGCTGACGAGCTTGGTCGTGCCGAAGCGCACCGCAGAAGCGTTGCCCTTTTTCAGCTCTTCGAGGCGCACCTCGCCCTGCTTTCTCGCGAGCGTCACGGCCTCCTGCCGCGCCAGCTGTCTTGCCAATTCGCTTTGGACTTCGTCGAAGGGGCGCTGGCTGGCCGGCTTGTGATCGAGCACGCGCGCAGAGACCAGAATGCCCGGGGCCGTTTCGACGGCCTCGGTGTTGCGCCTGTTTTTGACCGAATCGTCGGCGAAGAGCGCCGCGAGCAGCCGCGGGTTGTTCAGCGCCGGCACGGGTGCACCTTGCCGGGTCACTCCCTGAGCGCGCTGGACGGCGAGCTTGAACCTTTCGGCGGCCGGTCCCAGGGATTCGGACTGCTCGTAGACCAGGTTGCTGAATGCCTCCGCAGCTTCGGCAAAACGCCTGCCGGCCCGCTGCTTTTTCACTTCGCGCTCGATTTCCGGCCGGGCAAGCTCGAGGCTCTTCACTTTGCCCGCCTTGATGCCGGTTATCTTGATGATGTGAAAGCCGAAGTCCGACTCGACGAGGTCGCTGATCTGATTCGGCTTGAGCCGGAACGCCGCTTCCTCGAAGGGACGCACCATCATGCCTCGCGAGAAGAAGCCGAGGTCGCCGCCCTGGGACGCCGAGCCCGGGTCGCCGGAATTCTTCTTCGCGAGCTCCGCGAAGCTATCCGGTGCCTTGCGCAATTGCGACAGTATCTGCGCGGCGCGCTCCCGTGCCTTGGCTTTTTCCGCATCGCCTGCGCCGCTCTTCACCGCGATCAGGATATGGCTCGCCCGGCGCTGCTCCGGCTCGCCGTACTTGGAAATGTTCGACTCGTAGTACGACTTGATCTCGTCCGCGCCGACCTGCTCCGAGGCAAGCAGGGCGTCGGTGCTCAACACGAGGTATTCCACGCTCACCTCCTCCGGCACCTGGAAGCGGGCGGGATTGCCGTCGTAGAACGCGCGGACCGCATCCGCGGTGATTCGGGACTGTGCGAGCTGCGCGTCGGGCTGAATTCGATGCTCGGCAATCTCCCGCCGCTGCGCGCGCAGCCGTGCAAACTGGCGGGAGGCCGCCTTCGATGCGAGCCCCGAATCCGCCAGGGCGCCGGTGAGTTGCTGCACAAGGAGATCGCGACGCAAGGCCGCATCGAACGCCTCCGAGCTCATTCGCTCGTTTCGAAGCACGGCGTCGTAGCGTTCCCTGGAGAATTTCCCGTCCACCTGGAAGGCGGGGATCGACATGATCGTCTCGACGAGCATCTCGTTGGAAACGGTCAGATGATTCCGCATCGCGTGCTGCATCAGAAGGCGCTGCGAGATCATGCCCTCGAGCACCTCCATGCGCATCGCGGGCGAATCGAGCAGCGCCGTATCGAAATTCCGCCCGAGCATTCCGCGCAGGCGTTCCTGCTGCTGCCGCAACGCTTCGTCGAATTCCTGCTCGGTGATTTTCTGCCCGCCGGCTTCGGCCACATCGCCTGCCCGGCTCATCACGCGCTGGTAGGAGTCGATACCCCAGAACGCGAACGGCAGTGCGACCAGCCCCAGCACGATCTGCATCAGGCGCTTGTTGTTGTGGACTAGGTTGAACACTGGGTATGACCCGGAATTCCCGAAAAAACTCGCACGAATTCAGGAAGCCGCGCGGACTTCCTGCACCATCGAATCTGGCGGAGCGGACGGGACTCGAACCCGCGACCCCCGGCGTGACAGGCCGGTATTCTAACCAACTGAACTACCGCTCCGCATTTCCAAGCCACATCCCCGCGCGTTGAACGGCGCTCCGCGTCCGTTCCAACGCGCGGAGGTAAACCCGCGCCGAAGCGTCGGGATTTACCAGTTGGTGGGTGCTGACGGGATCGAACCGCCGACATTCGCCTTGTAAGGGCGACGCTCTACCAGCTGAGCTAAGCACCCCTTCCCAGGAGCACCGACGCCATCGCAAAACGCCGCGCCGATTCCGGAAGGGCTGCTAGTTTACTGCATCCTTCAGGGCTTTTCCAGGACGGAATTTGGGAACCCTTGCGGCCTTGATCTTGATCTCCACACCGGTTTGCGGATTGCGCCCGGTGCGCGCCGCGCGCCGGCCGACGTAGAATGTTCCGAACCCGACCAGGGTCACCATGCTGCCCTTCTTCATCGCGGTCTTGATCGCGGTGACGGCTGCGTCGAGGGAGCGTCCCGCAGCGGCCTTTGAGATGTCAGCGGATTTGGCGATGTGATCGATGATTTCGAGCTTGTTCATTCGGCCCCCTTGGTATTCGGTTTATGACGCAATCATGTTCTTTGGGCACGGCCAGCCTCCCGGCTGGGCCATGACCGTGGACTCAGCGAAGACCAGTCTCCCGGCACCGCCCCGGAGGGAAACGGCGCCGACGAAAACCGGGCTTTGCTTATTCCGCGGTTGAAATCGATTCGTGAGAGCGGGCGCGATCGCGTGCCCGTTTGCAATATATAGCAATTGCAAAAGCACCGTGTCAAGCATTCGCGGCTTTACTTCCAGATTTTTTTTCGCGACGCCGGGAGACGCCTCGGCGCTCCGAGGTCGATGCCGTGCTTTGGAGAAACTTCAGCCGGCGGCAATCGCGGTGCGACTCGCTCCGCGCTGCACCAATCTAGTGAGTGACCACCGTTGAAGAAGTCTTGTCGTCGGCGACCGGAGGAATCGGCGGCACATCCGACGCGGCCTTGCGCGGTTCCGGCTGGCGCTCGAGCGCGAGCTCGAGCACCTGGTCTATCCATTTGACCGGAAGAATTTCGAGTCGATTCTTGATGTTGTCCGGGATTTCTGCCAGATCCTTCACGTTCTCGTCCGGGATGAGGACCGTCTTGATGCCGCCCCGGTGTGCCGCGAGGAGCTTCTCCTTCAGTCCGCCGATCACCAGGACTTCGCCCCGCAGGGTGATCTCGCCGGTCATCGCCATGTCCGCCCGGACCGGAATTCCCGTCAACACCGACACCATCGCGGTGCAGATGCCGATTCCGGCGCTCGGGCCGTCCTTGGGCGTCGCGCCTTCCGGAAGATGCACGTGGATGTCGTTTTTCTGATAGAAGTCCTCGGCGACCCCGAGCTTCGATGAGCGGTTGCGCACGACGGACAGCGCGGCCTGGATCGACTCTTGCATCACCTCGCCGAGTTTCCCGGTCGTGATGGTCTTGCCTTTGCCCGGCATC
>DATHJM010000241.1:0-7709 GCA_035489775.1 Burkholderiales bacterium | reverse complement strand
ATCACCGCTTGCTCAGCGTCCGTCACGCGTCTGTCGAGCTGCCTGACCTGCTCGCGCAGAGCCCTCACGTCGTCTTGCGTCTGCGCCTCCGCAGCGTGGGGCAGACCCAGCGCGGCCGCAACGGCGAGCGCCATGGTTTCTTTTCTGTACATATATGTCTCTCCGAGTTCATGCGATCGCGATTCGCCACGAGGGCGGTCGCGAACACGGTCGCTTCGCGCAAGCGAAGCGGGTTACCGAGCGACCGAACTAGGAGAGGACGGGAGGCGCGCGCGAATCGAACTCGATCCGCGGAGCGAACGGAAGAGGAAGAGCAACCGGCGCTACCGCCGGCAACGCGACCCGGGGCGAATCGATCGCGGGCGCAAGGGCCGCCAGTACGCTGTCGACCGCGTGAAACGCAATGCACTGCTCGGCGGGATGGCTGACGGGCGGGACGCACTTGCCGGTGCGGTCGGCCTTCGCCATGTCGTGCTGCAGGTGCGACAGCGCGTGCAGCTGCGCCGCCTGCTGGGCAAACACCAGCGCGGCGGCGATCAGAAGATGACGCAGGGTGCGTTTCATGATGCAGGCAACATCGGGCGCAAGTCTACACCAACCTGATTCAAGTCGTCGCGGATGCGGCGGTCCGGCTACTCCCCGTAGAGTTTCTGCTTCTGCTCGCGGCGGGACTGCGCCTCTATGGAAAGGGTTGCCGTCGGCCGCGCGATGAGCCTGGGGATGCCGATCGGTTCGCCCGTTTCCTCGCAATAACCGTAGCTGCCGTCTTCGATGCGGCGCAGGGACTCGTCGATTTTCTTGAGAAGCTTCCTCTCGCGGTCGCGCGCGCGAAGCTCCAGCGCGTACTCCTCCTCGATCGTCGCCTGGTCGGTCGGATCGGCCTCGAGTTCGTGCTCCCGCAGATGCTCCGAGGTGAGATCCGCCTTCTCCAGCATTTCCTTTTGCGTCTCGAGCAGGCGCTCGCGGAAGAACGCGAGCTGTTCGGGGCTCATGTACTGCGACGCGGGGGCACGCAGCAACTCGGCCTCGGTCAAGCCGTTCTTCTTCGCAGGCTTTCCCTCCGCCGGTTTTCCCTCCGCCGGCTTCGCCTGCTTTTCCTCCGCCGGCTTCGCCGCCTTGGACACCAGCTTCTTTACTACTTTTCCACCAAACATTGTTCCAATCCCTTCATAAATAGGTCCTGCGGCAGATTCTTGCCGATGAAAACCATCACGCTTGAACGCTTTTCTTCCTTGCCCCAGACACGGCCCAGATCACCGCCCATGAGCATGTGCACTCCCTGAAACACCACACGGTGCGTGTTGCCCTTCACATTGAGCACCCCTTTATAGCGCAACATGTCCGGTCCGTAAATCTGCACGACCCCGGACAGGAATTCCTCGAGCTTCGCGCTATCGAACGCCTTGTCCGAGCGGAACGCGAAGGAGCTGACGTGCTCGTCGTGCTCGTGCTCGCTGTCCTCGAGGAACTCCGGATCGAGCTCGAGAGTCGCGTTGAGATTGAAGCCGCGGATATCCAGGATGTCATCGATCGGCGTGTCGCCGAAATGGACTTTCCTGATAGGCGCCCGCGGGTTCATTTTCGCCAGGCGTTTTCTCAGCACTTCCTGCTCGGCTTCCGAAACGAGGTCGGTTTTGGACATGAGGATCCGGTCGGCGAAGCCGACCTGCTCCTGGGCCTCGTGGAACTCGTCGAGCTGCTTCGAGGCGTGCTTTGCGTCCACCAGGGTGATGACGCTATCCAAAAGATAATAGTTGCCGATTTTCTCGTCGATGAAGAAGCTCTGCGCGACCGGCCCCGGATCGGCCATGCCCGTGGTCTCGATGATGACGCGCTCGAATTTGAGCTTGCCGGAGTCGCGTCGCTCCTTGAGCTCCCCGAGGATGCGGATAAGGTCGCCGCGCACGGTGCAGCACACGCAGCCGTTGTTCATCTCGATGATCTGCTCGCCGGCTTCGCTCAGGAGGATTTCGCTGTCCACGCCCGCCTCGCCGAACTCGTTCTCGATCACGGCGATGCGGTGGCCGTGCTGTTCCTTGAGGATACGGTTGACGAGCGTAGTCTTGCCGCTTCCCAAGAAGCCGGTGAGTATGGTCACCGGAACCATGTTTTCCTGTGCCGACAATTCGATCTCCTGGCACTTTCCGCGCGCCGGGCGGCAGCGAAACCTGAAAATCCACACCGCGCCCGCCGGTAAACGAGCTTATTTGAGCATATCGATCCGGAAAAGTTTGCAGCGAGGCGTCCGGTAGTCCGGACGGGGCACCGGCGGCCTGAAAAAAGGGCGCATTACAGCACGCCCGGCATTACAAAGCAACCCATTCCATCACGCGACGACATCACACGGCTGCAGGCCTCTAACGCCGTTCCAGCAACAACCCTTTCAGGTACTCGCCTTCAGGAAACTCGATGCGCACCGGGTGGTCCGGCGCGGCGCGATAACGCTCGCGAAGCAGCAGCGAAACCCTTGCGTCCGCAGCGGCGCCGGCGACGATTTTCTGGAAGAGCTCCGGCGAAACGCCGCCGGAGCAGGAAAAAGTCGCGAGCAGCCCTCCCGGCCGCAGCAACTTCAGGGCATTCAGGTTGATGTCCTTGTAACCGCGCGCAGCGCGCTCGGCGTCCTTCGGCGTCGGGGCGAACTTCGGCGGGTCGAGCACGACGAAGTCGAATTGCCTGCCTTCCGCCCGCAACTTGCGCAAGGCCCCGAACACATCGGCTTCGAGCCACTCGGCACGGCCCGCCTCGACCCCGTTCAGCCCGAGATTGCGCCTGGCGAGCACCAGCGCCGGTGCGGAACTGTCGACCGAGAGTACCGAGCGCGCGCCTCCGGCAAGTGCGGAAAGCGTGAAGCCGCCCGTGTAGCAAAAGCAATTGAGCACCTCCCGGCCGTCGGCGAGGACCCCCACGCGAGCGCGGTTGTCGCGCTGATCGAGATAGAACCCCGTTTTCTGTCCCGCGGCGACGTCGACTTCATACTCGATCCCGTGCTCGAGGATCCTGAGCGGTCCGTCGGGCTCCGTGCCCGCAATCAGCCCGGTGCTGGCGGCGAAACCTTCGAGCTCGCGCCCATCGGTATCGGAGCGCTCATGGACCCTGGCGCAGCCACTGCGCTCGCGAAGGATCCCGATCAGCGCTTCGCGCCATCTCTCGCAGCCCGCGGAAAGAAGCTGCACGACCAGCGTGTCCGCGTAGCGGTCGGCGACAAGACCCGGGAGCCCGTCCGACTCTCCATGCACGAGCCGCAACGCATTGGTCGTTTCCGGGGGAACTTCCGTCTGCCTGAGCGCGAGCGCCGCCTCGATTCTCTTTTCGAACAGATCGGGGCCGGGAACTTCAGTCTCCTCGAAGCTCCAGACGCGGGCGCGGATCTGCGAGGCGGGGCTGTACGCCGCCCAGGCTAGGAAACGGCCATCTGCGGCGCGGACCTCCACGGTGCCCCCGCTCTGCGCGGAGCCGCGAACCTCGCCGATCGCGCCGGAGAAGATCCACGGGTGGCGCCGCAGGAGCGAGCGCTCGCGGCCGGGTTTCAGCTTGAGTTGGGGCGTTCCGCTCACGAGCGAACAGGGCTTTTCAAACCCAGCCGACGAGGCCGATCAGTCCGGCGGCGCCAAACAGCCAAAGGGGATGGATCCTCGTCGTCAGAACGACGGCGGCCGTAGCGGCCGTGACGGCGAAACCCGACCATGAATGGTCCGCAGCGAGCGTGATAAGGTATCCGCCCGCGAGCATCAGGCCGACGGTCACTGGAACAAGTCCGTCCTCCACGGCCGCGCGCCAGCGTGCGCCCCGAAAGCGCTGCCAGATTCTCGAAACGGCGAAGGTGAGCACGCACGAGGGACCGCACACCGCGGCAGTCGCCACTACCGCGCCGGCCAAGCCCGCCACTTTCCAGCCGATGAGGCTGACCACGAGAATGTTGGGGCCGGGCGCCGCCTGGGCGAGCGCGAAGAGATCGGCGAACTGGGCGCCGCTCATCCATCCGTGCACCTCGACGACGCTGCGATGCATCTCGGGAAGCACGGTGATCGCGCCGCCGACCGCTATCAGCGACAGAACGGAGAAATCCATCGCAAGCTGCGCGAGGGTCTCTTCGCTCATTTCGCCCTCCAGAGCGCCGCCGCGACGCTCAAGGGTGCCGCGCCGAGGAGGAAGACGACGAGGGGCAGGCGCAGGAGCGCGATACCGACGAAAGTGATCGCCGCGAACAATGCCATTGCCGAACGCAACCGCCGGCTCGCCGCCATCTTGAGGCCCATCGCCACGACAAGGCCCGCTGCCGCGGCGGAAATTCCGCGAAACAGTGCCGCAACCTGCGGAAAATGGCCGTACTCGGTGTAGAGCGAACCCAGCGCGAGAATGATGAAGAACGGGGCCGTCATCAATCCGGCGAATGCGGCGAAGGCTCCCCGGACGCCGTGATAGCGCGCCCCGACGCACACGGCGACGTTGACGATGTTGGGCCCGGGAAGCAGCTGGCAAAGGCTCAGGACGTCGGTGAATTCCTCGGCGCTCAGCCAACGGCGTTCTTCGACCAGCATGCGGCGTGCAAACGGCATCACGCCTCCGAACCCGGACAGCGACACCTGCGTGAATCGAAGAAAAAGCTCGCGCAGCGCCGGGACTTCTGCGGAAAGCGTTTCGCTCACGGTTTTTTCACGGGCATCGGCGTTTTCCTTTTCGCCCGCGGGTGCGCGGCATCATAGGCTTTGGCGAGATGCTGGAAATCGAGGTGGGTGTACACCTGCGTCGTCGAGATGCTCGAATGCCCGAGCATTTCCTGCACCGCGCGCAGGTCTCCGGAAGACTGGAGCAGGTGCGTGGCGAAGGAGTGACGCAACATGTGCGGGTGGACGTGCTGCGGCAGGCCGAGACGCCGCGCCCATTGGGAAAGAGCGTAACGCACCGAGCTAGGGGCTATGCGACGGCCGCGCGCGCCCACAAAAAGCGCCGTTTCCCCGGGCCTTGCCAGCCTGTCACGCTCGGCGAGCCAGACCGCGATTGCAGCGCAGGCCTTGCTCCCCACCGGCACGATGCGCGTCTTCGCGCCCTTGCCGGTCACGGTGACCTCGGCTCGCCGCGGCATGCCCTCGCCGTCCGCGGCATCGAGACTCACCAGCTCGGCAAGCCGCAATCCCGAGGAGTAGAACAACTCGAACATGGCCTTGTCGCGCGCTTGCGCCGGTCCCTGCGTCGGAGTTTCCAGCAACCGCGCCATTAGGTCGGGGGACAGCGCCTTGGGGAGCCCCTTCGGGCTTCTCGGCGCACGCAGGCCGACACAGGGGTTGTGCGGAAAGCCGCGGTGCTTGACGAGCCAATTGAAGAAACCGCGCCAGCCCGAGAGCAGAGTCGCAATGGTCCGGCCCGACATGCCCCGCGCATGCAGCTGGGACACGGTGCGGCGCAGGTGCTGCGCTTCGAGCTTCTTCAGGGGCACCCCGTCGTTCAAGGCGAAGAGCTGCTCGACTGCACGGCGGTAATTGCGCGTGGTTCCCGGGCTCAGCCGCCGCTGGTGCGCGAGCTGATCGAGGAACTCTTCCAGCAGCCCGAGGCGGGAGTCGTGCCCCATTCCCGCCGGCCGCGGCTAGAGAAATCTCAGCAGGGCCGCGCTCGCGAGGTCGCCCATGCGCTTCAGATACAGCGTGCCCATCTCGGGATAGAAACGCAGCACGTCCTCGCTGCCCAGAGCGAGCATTCCGAAGCACTCCTTGTCGCGCAGGGCCATGTGGGCCACCGAGCGAACGTGGGAGGCACCTTCGCCGAACCAGGCCGCTGCCTCCGCGTCTCCGCTCGGGCCGCAGAAGGGCAGCGACAGCGAGTCGGCGTAGCGCTTCAGCTGTTCCCCGACCGGACGGAACTCAGCGGCATCGCCCGCGCCCCGGAGGGCCTCGCCTTCCGCGCCCCATATCCGCAGCGCGGAGTGGGGCACGGCGAAGTCCTCGTGCAAGTGCAGATAGAGCGCGGCGAGGAGGTTCTGCAGGTCGGGTGCAGAGAGCAGGGCGAGGCTCAGGCGGTGCATTTTCTCGCCGATCGCGTCGTTCTCCTCCCCGATCTGCAGGAGTTCCGTGAGGCGCGACTCGAGCGCCTTGCTCTTCTCGCGCAAGCTGAGCATCTGGCGGTCCGAAAGCGGAATGGCGCGCCCGCCGTGCGGGTGGGGAACGGTGATTTCCGCGAGCATGTCGGCATAGCTTTCGAAGAAACCGGGATTCTCCCGCAGGTAGCGCGCGACGTCGTCATCTTTCAATTTCGATCTCCCCTTCGAACACGGTTACGGCCGGACCGGTCATCCACACCGCGCAGTTTGGATCATTTTCCCCGCCCGCCCAGCGTATCGTCAATCGGCCGCCCCGCGTATCGACCTCGACCGAATCATCGAGCAGACCCTCGCGGATGCCCGCGACGACCGCAGCGCAGGCGCCTGTGCCGCAAGCGAGCGTCTCGCCGGCACCGCGCTCCCATACGCGCAGCCGGATGCGCGTTCGCGAGACAAGCTGCATATACCCTGCGTTCACGCGCCGCGGAAATCGACGATGACGCTCGATCAGCGGTCCTTCGGTCGCCACGGGCGCCGAATCGACGTCGGCGACCGTCTGCACGGCGTGCGGATTGCCCATGGAAAGAACCGCGACTTTCGCCTCGCGGCCGGGGAGCCCGAGCGGCCAGCGCTTGCCCCCCGGCGCCGGCTGCAGCCCGCTCGCATCGAAGGGAATGCGCTCGGGATCGAACAGCGGCCTGCCCATGTCGACCGTCACCTGTCCGTCGGCCTCGAGGCGCGGGACGATCACCCCGGAGAGCGTCTCGACGCGGATTTCGTTGTTCTTCGTGAGGCCCTTGTCGTGCACGAAACGCACGAAGCAGCGCGCCCCGTTGCCGCATTGTTCGACTTCTGCGCCGTCCGAGTTCCAGATGCGGTAGCGGAAATCGGCGTCCCCTCGCAGCGGTTTCTCCACCAGCAGAACCTGGTCGCAGCCGACCCCGAAGTGGCGATCGGCGATCTGCCTCGCCCTCTCCGGCGTGATTTCGATGCCCCGGCTGACGCCGTCAACGACGACGAAGTCGTTGCCCGCGCCCTGCATTTTGGTGAATTTGAGGCGCATGAAGGTGCGGAGGATACAGTAAAGCCTCCTCGCGACGGCAGTGCGCTATCCTTCGATTTGCGAAGAAAGGAGCGGCAAATGCCCACTTGCACGCGTTGGTTCGGTCTTGCAGCAGCATTGATGCTGGCAGGTGTTCCATGCCAGGCGGCGGATATCACCGCGATCGTCGGTGCCACGGTCATTCATCCCGATCGGGATCTTCCCTCCGCAGTCGCCTCGAACAGCACGGTGATCATCGCCGGGAGGCGCATCGAGTCGATCGGGCCGGCACGCTCGACTCCCGTGCCGGCCGGGGCGACGCGGATCGACGGCAAAGGCAAGTGGGTCGTTCCCGGACTGATCGATTCGCACGTCCACTTCTTCCAATCCGGCAATCTCTACACGCGCCCCGATGTGGCCGACTTCAACACCTGGATGCCTTATGCGAAGGAAGTCGAGCGCAACAAGGCCCGTCTTCCCGCGACGTTCAAGGTCTGGCTCGCGAGCGGCGTCACCAGCGTGGTCGATATCGGCGGGCCGTTCTGGAATTTCGAGATGCGCGACGCGGCGGTGGCGAGTCCCGCGGCGCCCCGCGTCGCCGTCGCCGGCCCGCTGATTTCGATGGTCGATCGCGTG
>DATHJM010000240.1:0-4176 GCA_035489775.1 Burkholderiales bacterium | reverse complement strand
CCTTCATCGGGCTCCTCGACGACGACCCTGCGAGGCAGGGCCGCGATATCGACGGGGTGAAGGTGCTTGGCCCGCTGGAGACCCTTCCGGAGGTCGCCGCGCGCCTCGGGATCGAGCAGGCGATCATTGCCATGCCGGGCGCGACGCACTCCGCCCGGCGGCGTGCGCTGGAGCTGTGCAGCCGGGCGCGAATCCGTGCAATGACGGTCCCGTCCTATGAAGACCTGATGTCAGGACGGGTCAGTTACTCCCAGGTTCGCCCGGTCGAGCTCGATGACCTGCTTGGCCGCGATCCCGTCACGCTTGACAGCGCCGGCCTGCGCGAGTGGTTGCGTGGTAGAACGGCGTTGGTCACGGGCGCCGGGGGTTCGATCGGCACCGAGCTTTGCCGTCAACTCGCACGGTTCGCTCCGGAGAAGCTGGTTCTTTTCGAAGTGAACGAGCTCGGGCTCTACCAGATCGAGCAGGAGTTCCTCGCGAGATTTCCCTCAGTGCCGATCGTGTGCCTGGCCGGCGATGTGAAGGATCCCGCACGACTTGTGTGGGCAATGCAGACGCATCGGCCATCCGTAGTGTTCCATGCCGCCGCGTACAAACACGTGCCGCTCATGGAAGAGGCGAACGCCTGGGAGGCGGTGCGCAACAACGCATTGGGGACTTGGCGGGTCGCGCAGGCGGCGATCGCACATGGTGTCGAGAAACTGGTCCTCGTCTCCACCGACAAGGCAGTCAATCCTACGAACGTCATGGGTGCGTCCAAGCGGCTTGCCGAACTTCTGTGCCAGAGCCTGGCGGGCGAGCACACGCACATGGTCGTGGTTCGCTTCGGCAACGTGCTCGGCTCTACCGGCAGTGTCATTCCGAAATTCCGCGAGCAGATCGCCGGCGGCGGGCCGGTGACGGTCACGCATCCGGACATCACGCGGTATTTCATGTCGATTCCGGAGGCCGCCCAGCTCGTGCTGCAGGCTGCCCTCATGGGAAAAGGCGGCGAGATCTTCGTGCTCGACATGGGCGAGCCGGTGAAGATCGTCGATCTTGCGCGAGACATGATCAAGCTCTCGGGTTTTTCCGAAGTCGATATCGAGATCAAATTTACCGGCCTGCGCAGAGGGGAGAAGCTCTTCGAGGAACTGCTGGCGACCAACGAGCAGACGCTCGCGACCGGTCATCCAAAGGTTCGCGTCGTGAGTGCGCTCGCCGGGCCCGAACTGTCCTGGGTGCGCGAGACTTTGTCCTGGCTGGACGGGCTGGAGACGCTCGACGACCACGCCGTCAGGGAACAGCTTGCCCGCCTCGTCCCGGAGTACCACCCGGCCGAGAGCCGCTGACGTGCTGGAACTCCTCAATTTTCTCACCCACCTCGCTTTTGCGGGCACGATATTCCTCTGCTCGATTGCTCTGACGTACATCATGACGCGCTACGTGCGAGTGATGGATATGCCCAATCCCCGTTCTTCCCACTCCCGGCCCGTCCCGAAATCGGGCGGGATCGCTATCGTCGCGACCTTCGTAATAGGGAGCGTGATCATCTACTTTGTCGCCGAGATCGCGCGGATCGACGACCGGTACTTCTGGGGCTACGTGATCTCCGCCGTGCTGCTGGCGTTCGTCTCCTTCGTCGACGACGTCACGCAGAAAACCTTTCTCGCCAAAGTCTTCACCCAGGTCCTGTGCGTGAGTGTCGTTCTCGCCTCCGGCGTCATCATCACAAGGCTCGCGATACCGTATTGGGGCGAAGTGCCGCTCGGCGGACTGGGCTACGCCCTGACCTTCCTCTGGATCCTGGGGCTGACCAACGCCTACAATTTCATGGACGGCCTGGATGGACTGGCCGCGGGGGTCGCCGTCATCGCGGCGGGGTTCCTTTGCGCAATCGCACTTCAGCAAAAGAGTGTCTTTGTTTACATAAGCTCGTACGTGCTCCTTGCGGGCGCCGCGGGTTTCCTGCTTTTCAATTTCCCGCCCGCAAGGATTTTCATGGGCGATGTGGGGAGCGCCTTTCTGGGATTTACCTTTGCCACGCTTGCCGTGATCGGATCGAGTCTCGACCTGGGGCGCTTGTCGTTCTACATTGTTCCGATGCTGCTGTTTCATTTCATATTCGACACCGTCTTCACGTTCTCACGGCGTCTGCTGCGGGGAGAAAAGGTCTATCTCCCCCACCGCACTCATCTCTATCAGCTCCTGAACAGGCTAGGGTATAGCCACCGGGCAGTTTCGCTTTTTCACTACGCCGTGACAGTGGCCCAGGGCTTCGCGGCGTTCATCTCGATCGAATTGCCCGCCGAGAGGCGGCTGCTTGTATTCGTCCCCTTCCTGATATTCGATATCCTGTACGCGCGATGGGTGCTCGGGCGCGCAAAGGCGAAGGGGCTCATCTGAGATTCGCGATCGCCGGATTCAGCGACGAACTGGAACAGGCGAGTACGCGCTGATCAGCCGTTCGAATCCCGCCATCGCCTGCTCGACGCTTAGGTCCTTGAGATCGCGGCTCGCCGGTTGCAGCAGCTCGTGCGGCGTCTTCCAAGGCCGCCAGCGTTCGAGTGGTGAGTCGCCGAAAAAGCACAGAATCGGCTTGCCGAGCGCCGCGGCGAGATGCATCGCTCCACCGTCGGCGCACACGACGCAGTCGCACAGCGATAGGGCCGCGATCAATTGTGACAGCGCCTCGGTCGGCCAGGGCAATACTGGAACTTCGGAGCAGTTCTCCACTACCGCGCGGGCCTTGCCATCGTCGCCCGGATGCGTCGGATTGTCGGCCTCGCCCGGCGCCCAGAGCAGCAGAAATCGAACACTGTGCAACTTCGCGATCGAACGGATCAGCGCCGCGAAGTTTTCTGGCGGCCACTGTTGGTTCTCCCTCCGCGCGCTGACATGCACCCCGATGACCGGGGTGCCGCGCCCAAGGCGCGAGAGAGCCTGCTCGACATCGCGGCGCTCGCCGGGATCGGGAAACACCCGGGTGGCGGGCGGCGGACCTTTGATGCCGAGCGCCTTGAGCAGGCCGAAGACCTGCTCCACTTCGTGCGCCTTCGCGTTGCGATCGTAGGGCAGCGCGATGTCCAGGCGGGAATGAGCCTTTCCGGACTCGGTATACCCAAGCACATGCCGTGCGCCTACCAACCGAGCGAGCCGAAGCGAACGCGGGGCAAACCCCGGGGTGGCGAGGATGGCGTAGTCAAACCTTTCCTTCCGCAGGGTCATGATCAGCCGAAAGCGATCGGCGTAGACCGAAACGATGGAACGCGCCTCGCCGCGGTGCTTTCCCTTTTCGTAGGCATAGACGGTGTCCACATCGGGATTCCCGGCGAGGACGGCCTCGTTGTATGTGTTCACCAGCGCAGCGATGTGTGCGCCCGGATAGCGTTCGCGCAACGCCGCGACGAGCGGCGTGGTGCAGACCAGATCACCTATGTTATCGCGCCGGATGACCAGGATACGCGGGTGCCTTTCCCGCGCTGCAGCTGCAGAGGATGCGGGAACGCTCATCGGGGCTCGACGATTCTTCCGGGGCCGGTGCCTGCCAGCGTCTTCACCAGGGCCCTCAGGCGCTCGATGAAAGCGTCTTCGGAGAACCGCAGCAGATGCGCCTTCGCCGATTCTTCGTCGAAGCGGAACCCGTCTTCCAGCACAAGTTTCAGCGCGTTCTCGAAGCCTGCGCCCCCATCTTCGCGCGGATCGCGGTAGCGCAGGCCCGTTGCCCCATGCATCACCGTTTCGTCGAACGGGGGTGCGTCCGGCGCGATCGCCGGAGTGCCACAGGCCTGCGCCTCGATGACGTTGAGGCCGAGCGCCTCCTTTTCAGGGAGCCCGGTGAGCAGGAAATCGATGCTGCGGTATACCGCGCCGATGTCCCACTGATGGCCCCAGAATCGTACGCTCTTGCGGATAGGACGAAGCGCTAGATCGAGATCGCGTACCGATGCATAGCCGCCGCTGCCGAAAATCTCGAGTTGCACCGCGGGATAGCGGGCAAGGATCGGCGCGAGGTGCGTGAAGAGCAACGGAAATTGCTTGATCGGGGTGATCCGCGACACGATCCCCAAAGTCAGCCCCGCGCGCCGCGCATACGCTCTATCAGGCAGGAAGCGCTTCCACAGCGGCTCCAGCGCCCCAAGTGTGCGGTCACGCAGCTTGCGCCTGTCCCAGTCGTAGCGCGAGCGCGCTCGCAGA
>DATHJM010000239.1:0-12674 GCA_035489775.1 Burkholderiales bacterium | reverse complement strand
GAGTGGCTGAAAATCGGCTGCCTGCTCGGGCTGCAGCCCGAAGGCGGCTCGAACTGGGTGGTCGGCGTGATCCGCCGCTTCCAGCGCGAATCTGCGCAGCAGGGCGCGGTCGGAATCCAGACCCTGGGGCGGGCGCCGCTGACCGTGCAGGTGAAGTTGCAGAGCGGGCGGAGGGGAACCAGCCGGGACTCGGAAACGGCGATCCTGCTCAATCCGATCGATTCCGCCCCCGAGGCGCAGCTTTTGCTGCGCGCGGGCGCCCTCGCCGCCGGACAGAATCTGGAGCTCGAGCGAAACGGGAAAGTGTATCTGCTCTTGCCTGCGGGAGCGACCGAGCACGGTGAGGACTACGACCTGATTCGCTGCCGCCAGATGATCCGCGACGCGGGCGAGTAGCGGAGTTTCTCCTCAGGCTCCCGGGCCGAGCACCTTCCTGAGCCAGGCTCCGATATGGGCGAGCTCCTCGGGACACACCGAGTGCGGCATGCCGTACTCGCGCCACTCAACCGGGTAGCCGAGTGATTGCAAGAGCTCGCGGGACTGTTCTGCCCGGACTAGCGGGATAATCGGGTCGTAGCTGCCGTGCGCCATGAAGATCGGGACACCGCGGTTGGCCGCGCTCGCCTCGACGGTAAGCTTTTCTGCGAGCGGCACGTAAGTCGACAAGGCCATGATTCCGGCGATGCGCTCGGGATGGCGCAAGCCGGTCTGCAGCGCGATCGCGCCGCCCTGCGAGAATCCCGCCAGCACCACCCGCTCTGCCTTCGTGCCGCGCTTCCTTTCGCGGCCGATCAAGGCCTCGATCAAAGCCTGCGAGGCGCGCACGCCGAGCTCGTCCTCGCGCCGGATCGCGCCGTCAGTGATGTCGTACCAGGCGCGCATGCGCATGCCGCCGTTGATCGTCACGGGCTGCACCGGCGCATGCGGGAAAACGAAGCGGATCGCCGCCTTCGGCAGTTCGAGCTCGGGCACGATCGGCGCGAAGTCGTTGCCGTCCGCGCCCAGCCCGTGCAGCCAGATGACGCTCGCCGAGGGATTCTTTCCGGTTTCGATTTCGATCGCGTCGGGCAGCTCGGGCATGAGTCAACTTGCTTTCGGGCGGATCGCCGATTTCGGCCGGAAGGCCTTCACGACTTGGTCGTGCGTCTCGATGTAGGGCCCACCGATGAGGTCGATGCAGTAGGGGACGGCGGCGAAAATGCCCGCGACGATCTGCTTGCCGTCTCCGTCTTTCAGGCCCTCGAGCGTTTCGCGGATCGATTTGGGCTGGCCGGGAAGGTTGATGATGAGCGAGCTCTTGCGCACGACCGCGACCTGCCGGGAGAGAATCGCGGTGGGAACGAACTCGAGGCTGATCCTGCGCATCTGCTCGCCGAATCCCGGCATCGTCTTGTCGGCTATCGCGAGCGTGGCCTCGGGCGTGACGTCACGAGGAGCAGGACCGGTGCCGCCGGTGGTCAGCACCAGGTGGCAGCCGCGGCGGTCGACGAGATCGATCAGCGTCGATTCGATCGCGGGCTGCTCGTCGGGAATAAGCCGCGTCTCCACGCGCCACGGGCTCGCTAGAACTCGCGAGAACCATTCCTCGAGCGCCGGAATGCCTTCATCCTTGTAGACGCCGCTCGAGGCGCGGTCGCTGATCGAAACAAGGCCGATCAGCAGCTCTTCATTCGCCGTCATCGTGGGGAACCGGTTGCGAATCCGCGATGATATCGCGCAGAGCCCGGAACAGCTCGCGATACGCCCGCGGCGGCCGCCCCGTGTTGCGCTCCTCGCGCGCGTTGCGCGCGAGCGTGCGCAAACGCTGGATGTCGATGCCCGGATGGGCACTGACCAGCGCGCCGATTGCGCCGTCGTCCTCGAGCAATTTCTCGCGCCAGCGCTCGATCCGGTGAACGCGCGCGGTTTCTTCGGTCGAGACCCCGTCCCAGGCCCTGAGCTTCTCGCGGATCGGTTCCGGGTCGACAGCGCGCATGAGCCTGCCGATGTATTGCAGCTGTCGGCGCCGCGCCTCGTGCTTCGTGATGCGCTGCGCCTGCTCGACCGCGTCGTGCAGGACTTCGGGCAACGCGATCGCCGCGAGCTGTTCCGGGTTGAGCCCGACCAGGCGCTCGCCGAGGGTCTGCAGCTCGTGCATGGCGCGCTTGCGCTCGGTCTTGCTGGGTTTTTCCTCGGCCTGCACGTTCCAGAGAAGCAGTGTGGTGAGCTGATATCATAGCGTCTTTCCCGCTGCGTCCCCGCATGGCTCCAACCCGCTTCTCCCACGGTCTCGACGCGTTGAAGACCCTCGCCTCGGATGCCTTGGCGCATGCCCGGGAAAAAGGCGCGAGCGCCTGCGAAGCCGAAAGCTCCGACGGCTACGGTCAGACCGTGACGGTGCGCAAGGGCGAAGTCGAGACCATCGAATACAATCGCGACAAGAGCCTCGCGGTCACCGTTTACGTCGGCAAACGGAAAGGCCACGCGAGCACCGCCGATTTTGCGCCGCGCGCGATGCGCGATACGGTGGAAGCGGCTCTGACGATCGCGCGCTTCACCGCCGAGGACGAGTGCGCGGGGCTCGCCGATCCGGAGGAGCTGGCGCGCGACCCGCAAGACCTCGACCTCTTCCACCCCTGGGATCTGCCAGTCGAGCGGGCGATCGAGATCGCCAAGGCTTGCGAGGCCGCCGCCTTCCGCCTGGACAAGCGCGTGGTGAACTCCGAGGGCGCGTCGGTTTCCTGCCAGCAGTGGCACTTCGCACTCGCCAACAGCCATGGCTTCATGGAAGGTTTTCCAACGTCGCGGCACACGATATCCTGTGCGGTGATCGCCGCTGAGGACGGCCAGATGCAGCGCGACGACTGGTACGTGTCGCAACGCTCCCCGGAGGATCTCGCCAGGCCCGAAGGCGTCGGCGATTACGCCGGGAGGCGCGCCCTCGCGCGCTTGAGGAGCCGCAAGATCGGAACGGTCCAGGCGCCGGTGCTGTTCGAGGCGCCCGTGGCGAACGACTTGCTCGCGACCTTTGTCTCGGCGGTGAGCGGGGGAAACCTCTACCGCAAGGCTTCGTTTCTGCTCGACAGCCTCGGCAAGGAAGTCTTCTCGCCGCTGGTCACCCTGGTCGAGCGGCCGCATCTGCCGCGCGCACCGGCGAGCTCCTGGTTCGACGACGAAGGAGTCGCCACGCGCGACCGCGACGTGGTGAAGGACGGCGTGCTGCGCGGCTATTTTCTCGGCAGCTATTCCGCGCGCAAGCTCGAAATGAAGACCACCGGCAGCGCGGGCGGCAATCACAATCTGATCCTGCACGGCGGCGAGCTCGATCTTCCCGGGCTCATCAGGAAAATGGGTCGCGGGCTGCTCGTTACCGAGCTGATCGGGTTCGGGGTGAATCTGGTCACCGGCGATTACTCGCGCGGCGCGGCGGGCTACTGGGTGGAGGGAGGCGAGATCCGGTACCCCGTGGAGGAGATCACCATCGCGGGCAACCTGCGCGACATGTTCCGCTCGGTCGCTGCGATCGGAGCCGACAAGCTCACGCGCGGCTCGCGCACCTGCGGTTCGATTCTCATCGAGGAAATGACCATCGCCGGAAACTGAACTCTGCGACTCGCAACCGGAGTTATAATCGGCCCGCTTTCCATCCAAGGAGGGGATCACCAATGAAAAGACGCGAATTCCTGAAGAACGCCGGGCTGGGCGCGGCGGCGGGCGCGGGCCTCGTCACGGTGGCGCAGGCGCGGGCGCAGCAGACCCCGGGACTGCCCAGCCTCCAGTGGCGCCTCGCGGCAAGCTGGCCGAAGAGCCTGGACACGTTGTTCGGCGGCGCCGAGCTCGTGGCGAAGCGCGTCGGCGAGATTACAGACGGCAAGTTCCAGATTCGCGCTTTCGCCGCGGGCGAGATCGTCCCAGCGCTTCAGGTGCTTGACGCCGTCCAGGCCGGCACGGTCGAGCTGGGCCACACGGCGACTTACTACTACTTCGGCAAGGATCCGACGTTCGCCTTGGGCACCTCGGTGTGCTTCGGCATGAACACACGCCAGAACAACGCTTGGCTGCACTTCGGCGGCGGCACTGAAGCGCTGGCACCCTTATTCAAAGAATACGGCTGCGTCGCGATTCCCGCCGGCAATACCGGCTGCCAGATGGGCGGCTGGTTCCGCAAGGAGATCAAGTCGGTTGCCGATCTGAAGGGCCTCAAAATGCGCATCGGCGGTATGGCCGGGTTGATTCTGGCAAAGCTCGGCGTCGTACCTCAGCTGCTGGGCGCACCGGACATCTACCCGGCCCTGGAAAAAGGCACGATCGACGCGGCCGAATGGGTCGGGCCCTACGACGACGAGAAGCTTGGCTTCAACAAGGTCGCCAAATACTACTACTACCCGGGCTTCTGGGAGGGTGGGCCGACGCTGATGACGCTCATCAACGAGAAGAAGTGGAACGAGCTACCCAAGGCGTATCAGTCGGCACTGATTGCGGCGTGCGGCGAGGCCAACGCCTGGATGCCGGCGAGGTACGACGCCCAGAACCCTGCAGCGCTGCGCCGGCTGATCGCGAGCGGCACCAGCCTGCGGCCATTCCCCAGACCGGTGATGGAAGCGGCCGAGAAGGCGTCCTACGAGCTGTACGACGAACTCAAGGAGAAGAGCAAGCACTGGGCCACCGTATACCCGCAGTGGAAGAAATTCCGCGACGAGCAGTTCCTTTGGTTTCGCGTCGCCGAATCGACTTACGACAACTACACGTTCTCTTCGAAGCTGGGCGCAGGGAAATCGTAGCTCCGACGAGCGCAGACAGCTGCAACGCAAACCCCGCCTCGGCGGGGTTTGTTTTTTTGGTGCGTCCGCCGGTTATTTCTTGAAGAGGTTCTCGAGGTCGTCGGCTTCGCGTTTCTCCTTTGCGCTCTCGCTTGATTTCCGCTCCGCATCGGCCTTTGCGCCCTCCGGTGTACCGAAGTCGGGCGGCGTCTGGTCTTGAGTATTCTCGCTGTCCGCGGGGACGAAGCTCTGGACCTTGGACGGATCGCCGCTGCTGTGCACCAGGTTCCCGGTGACCAACCCGGGAAAACCGATCACGATGCCCACCATGATGACCTGAATCACCACGAAGGGCACGGCTCCCCAATAGATCTGCCCGGTGGTGACTGGAGGCGTCAGCTTGCCGGTCAGCTTGTCGAGGAACTCCTTGCCAGGTGCCACGCTGCGCAGGTAGAACAGCGCGAAACCGAAAGGAGGGTGCATAAAGGATGTCTGCATGTTCACACCGAGCAGCACGCCAAACCAGATCAGGTCGATGCCGAGCTTGTCCGCGACCGGTCCGAGCAGCGGTACGATGATGAACGCCAGCTCGAAGAAATCGAGGAAAAAGGCGAGGACGAAAACCAGGATGTTCACCACGATCAGGAAGCCGATTGCGCCGCCCGGGAGCCCCGTGAGCAGGTGCTCGACCCAGAGATCGCCGTTGACGCCGCGGAAGGTCAGGCTGAACACCGTTGAGCCGACCAGGATGAACACCACGAACGAGGTAAGCTTCGCCGTCGAATTCATCGCTTGCCGAAGCAGCGACCAGCTGAGGCGCCGGTTGATTATTGCCAGCACCAGGGCGCCGGTGGCGCCCATGGCGCCGCCTTCCGTCGGTGTCGCCACGCCGAGGAAAATGGTGCCGAGAACGAGGAAGATCAGAGCAAGCGGTGGGATCAGCACCAGGAATACGCGTGCGAGCAATTTAGCGCCGCGCAGGGTGCGCGCTTCCGGCGGCAGTGCCGGCGCGGCCTTTGGATAGATCAGCGTAATGCCGAAGACATAGATCGTGTACAGCGCGGTGAGAACGAGCCCGGGAAAGATCGCCCCGGCGTACATGTCGCCGACCGATCGCCCGAGCTGGTCCGCGAGCACGATGAGGACGAGCGACGGCGGAATGATCTGCGCCAGCGTCCCCGAGGCGGCGATGACGCCGCTCGCCAGGCGCCGATCGTAGCCGTAGCGCAGCATGATCGGCAGCGAAATGAGGCCCATCGAAATCACCGAGGCGGCCACCACGCCGGTGGTCGCCGCGAGCAGCGCGCCGACGAAGATCACGGCGTAAGCGAGCCCCCCTCGGATCGGACCGAAGAGCTGTCCGATGGTGTTGAGCAAATCCTCGGCCATGCCGCTCCTCTCGAGGATCAGCCCCATGAAGGTGAAGAACGGAACCGCGAGCAGCGTGTCGTTCGACATGATGCCGAAAATCCGCTCGGGCAGCGCCCCGAACAGCGCTGGCGTGAGCAGGCCCAGCTCGATGCCGAGAAAGCCGAACGACAGGCCGATCGCCGCCAGCGCGAACGAAACCGGATAGCCGATCAGCAGGAACACGACGAGCGCCGCGAACATGAGCGGCGCCATGTAGGCGATGAGAAACTGCGTCATTTGGCTGCTTCGTCGCGCGCGATGGCCAGTTCCGGCGGGACCTCGTGCTTTTCCAGCGGATCCGGGATCAGGCCCTTGAGGAATGCGATGCGCTTGATCAGCTCGGAGAGGCCTTGCAACGACAGCAGGAAGAAGCCGACTGGAACCAGCAGCCGCGCCGGCCAGCGTATCAGGCCGCCCGCGCTGCCGGAGATCTCGTTGCTGTTCCAGGCGTTCATGAATATCGGCCAGGAGAGCCACGTGATAAAGGCTGTCATCGGCAGCAGGAAGAACAGCGTGCCGAAGATGTCGATCCACATCTGCGCCCGGCGGGACAGGTTGCCGGCGATCACGTCGATCCGGATATGCTCGTTGTGCCGCAGCGTGTATCCGGAGCAAAGCAGGAAGACCGCCGCGAACAGATACCACTGCAACTCGAGCCACGCGTTCGAGGCGATGGAGAACAGGTAACGCGAGGTCGCATTGCCGGCGCTCACCAGGACCATGACGAGCACCAGCCAGTACACGATCTTCCCGATGCGCTCGTTCAGCGCATCGATGAGGCGCGAAACCGACAGCAGGAAGTTCATTTTTCCTCCCCAATCCGCCAACATGGCTGGTGGGCTGGCGTGCGATTGTCCCTTATTGCACCCCGGTTTGGCAAAGACGGAGCGGCGGCGCGGACGGCCCACGGGGCCACGCGGGATAATGCATGTCGGACCGTTCGGAGCGCGGCGCCTCCGTCTGGACTTCCCTTAGTGGCCGGAATAAGATGCTCCGCTGACAGAAAGCCTCGTTCGGTAGCCCACCCAGGAGGATTTTTCATGGTTTCCATCGTCATCAACGGCAAAATCCGCAATGTCGACGCCGCGCCCGACACGCCCCTCCTGTGGGTGCTGCGCGACTCGCTGCATCTGACCGGCACCAAATTCGGCTGCGGCATCGCCCAGTGCGGTGCGTGCACGGTGCACCTCGATGGGCAGCCAGTGCGCTCCTGCTCGACGCCGGTATCCGCGGCGGCGGGCAAGAAAGTAACCACCGTCGAGGGGATCGGGGCCACACGCGCCGGAAAGGCGGTGCAGGCGGCCTGGATCCTGAACGACGTGCCGCAGTGCGGCTACTGCCAGTCGGGCCAGATCATGAGCGCGAGCGCTCTTCTCGCGAAAAACCGCACGCCGACGGACGCCGACATCGACGAAGCGATGAGCGGCAACGTCTGCCGCTGCGGGACCTACAACCAGATCCGCGCCGCGATCAAGGATGCGGCCGCGAGCGTGAAGGGAGCATGATCATGCGCGCCAAAACAATGAACGCATCGCGCCGCGAGTTCCTCAAGACCTCCGCGATGGCCGGCGGGGGCCTGATCATCGGCTTCACCTTGCCGGGCGCGACCCGGCTTGCTCAAGGCGCCGGGAAGGAAGCTCGCATGAGCGCCTATCTGCGCATCGCGCCGAACAACGATATCACCGTCGTGTGTGGTCTTTCCGAGATGGGCCAGGGCGTGCACACCGCGATCCCGATGCTGGTCGCCGAGGAACTGGATGCCGACTGGTCGCGGGTGCGGGTCGAGCAGGCGGGCGTCGATCAGGCGTTCGCCAATCCGATCTTCGGCATGCAGGCGACCGGCGGATCGACCTCGGTGCGCGGGCACTGGGAGCCGATGCGCAAGGCGGGTGCCACGGCGCGAGCGATGCTGATCGCCGCGGCGGCCGAAACCTGGAAAGTCGACGCCGCCGAATGCCAGACGGAAAAGGGCACGGTAGTGCACAAAAGTGGAAAGAAGCTCTCCTATGGCCAGCTCGCAGAAAGAGCGGCGAAGCTCACGCCTCCCAAGGAGGTGAAGCTCAAGGACCCGAGCCAGTTCACGCTGCTCGGCAAGAGCGGAACCAAGCGCCTGGACAGCGCCGCCAAATCGACCGGCAGGGCCAAGTTCGGGATGGACGTCTATCTCCCCGGAATGCTCACCGCGGTGATCGCTTATCCTCCCGTGCCGGGCGGCAAGGCAGCCTCCGTCAATGACGCGAAGGCGAAGGCCGTTCCCGGCGTGCGCCAGGTGCTGCAGATTCCGAGCGGCGTGGCGGTGCTCGCCGACGGCTACTGGGCGGCGAAGCTCGGCCGCGACGCGCTCGAGATCCAGTGGGACCACGGGGCGAACGCATCGCTGTCGTCGGAGGGCATTTCGAAAACCCTCTCCGCCGGCGCCGCCGCGGGCGGCGCGGTCGGCCGCAACGAAGGCGACTTCAAGGCCGCGACGCCTGCGAAAAAAATCGAGGCCGAGTACGAGGCGCCGTATCTCTCGCATTCGTGCATGGAGCCCCTCAACTGCACCGCCTGGGTACGCAAAGGCGAGGTCGAGATCTGGGTCGGTACGCAATCCCAGGGGCCCGCGCAGGGCATCCTCGGCCAGGTCGCGGGCGTCGCCCCCGGGAAGGTGAAGGTCAACACCATGTACCTCGGCGGCGGATTCGGCCGCCGCTTCGCACCCGATCCGGTCATCGGCGCGACGGTGCTCTCCAAGATCAGCGGCAAGCCGGTGAAGCTCGTCTACAGCCGCGAAGACGACACGCGCGGCTACTTCTATCGCCCGGCCTCGGTCACGCGGATGACAGGCGGCCTGGATGCGAGCGGACGCGCGACGCTCTTCACCGCCAACGTCGCGTCGCCCTCGATCATGGAGGGATCGCACTTCATGAAGCTGCCGCCCGATGGGGTGGACGAATTCGGCGTGGAGGGCATTCGCGACTGTCCGTACGACATTCCCAATCTGCACGTCGAGTATTCGCGCCAGGAACCCGGCGGGATCCAGGTGTGGTTCTGGCGCTCGGTCGGGCACTCGCAAAACAGTTTCTTCCTCGAGAGCTTCGTCGACGAGCTCGCGCACGCGGCGGGCAAGGATCCGTTCGAATTCCGGCGTTCCCTCCTCGGCAAGCAGCCGCGCTACAAGGGCGCCCTTGAGCTCGCCGCGGAAAAGGCAGACTGGGGCAAGCCGCTGCCAGCCGGCGTTCACCGGGGCATCGCGGTGGTGTTTTCCTTCGGCAGCTGGTGCGCGGAGGTCGCGGAGGTCTCGGTCGGCCCGGATGGAACGCCGAAAGTGCACCGCGTCGTCGCCGCGGTCGACTGCGGCATGACGGTGAACCCCGACATCGTCAAACGCCAGATCGAGAGCGCCATTGTCTACGGCTTGACCGCCGCCCTGTACGGAAAGATCACGTTCAAGGACGGCCGCGTCGAGCAGTCGAACTTCCACGACTACCGGATGCTGCGCATGAACCAGATGCCGAAGGTCGAGGTGCACATCGTGCCGAGCCGCGAGGCCCCCGGCGGAATCGGCGAGCCGGGCACGCCGCCGATCGCGCCCGCCGTCGCGAACGCGATTTTCGCGGCTACGGGGAAGCGCATCCGCAAGCTGCCGCTGCTGGGCTGAGAGCATCCTGCGGCCGGTAGCACCGAAGCTCTCGTCCACCGGCCTGCGCACGTGGCGCGCCTGACCGGGCACGGCGCGCGCCGGCGCTCGCTCGCGGCGCTCGTCGCCCTGCTTGCGCTGCCGCGGCGGGCGCTCGCGCAGCCGATCATGAACCCGGCGCCGGGGATCGACGCGCGAACGATCAACACTCCGCAAGGTGCGCTGCAATCGATCCTCAAGGGCGCGGAGATGCGCCGGGGTCGCGTGCTCCTCGAGTTGCCGTCGGTTGCCGACAACGGGCATTCGGTGCCGATGACCGTGCGCGTCGACAGCCCCATGAGCGACGCGGATCACGTGCGCCGAATCGATCTAGTTTCGGAGAAAAATCCGGTTCCCCTCATGGCGACCTTCCTTCTCGGTCCGCGCATGGGTCGCGCCGAGATCGAATCGCGCGTCCGCTTGAACGGCACCCAGCGCGTGACGGCGGTCGCCCAGTTTTCCGACGGCAGCTTCTGGTTCGACGCAGCGGAAATCGTGGTCAACGAATCCGCCTGCCTGGACGGAGGCTGAGCCCGATGACGGCGCGAATCCAGGTTCAGCGGGAAGCCCGGCGCGGCGAGATCATCGAAGTGCGCATTGTCATCCAGCACCCGATGGAAACCGGGTTTCGCTACGATTCGCTGGGCCGTCAAACGCCGCGCAACGTCATTCACCGCTTCGAGTGCCGGTACGGCGGGGTCGAGGTCTTCCGCGCGTCGATGGGCGCGGGCATCGCCGCCAACCCTTACTTGAGGTTCTTCACGCGCGCCACCGAGTCGGGCGACATCGAGTGCCGCTGGGTCGATCAGGAAAACGCGTCGGGAACCGTGAGTGCCCGGCTGAACGTAAACGGATGACAGCTCGAATCAGTGCGCGGGCTGCAGCGCGAGGTAGATGAGAAGCGCCACCAGCACGGCGCCGGCCACCCACCAGGCCGGATGAATCCTTTTCCTTTTCGCCGGCGCGCCGGCCTCCGCGGGCCTGGCCGCAGGCCCCGCGAGCTTCTCGTTGAACGCGGTGAAGAAGTCGTCCGCCATTTTCCTCGCGACCCCGTCGATCAGGCGCGAGCCGACCTGGGCGAGCTTGCCGCCGACGCTCGCTTTGGCGGAATAGCTCAGGCGCGTGCCCGTGCCTTCGGTCTTGAGCGACACCTGGGCGCTGCCTTTGCCGAATCCCGCCGCGCCGCCCGATCCCTCGAAGGACAGCGAGTAGGAATTCGGCGGGTTGAGATCAGAGAGCACGAGCTTCCCGTTGAACTTGGCCTTCACGGGCCCCACCGCCGCGACCATGCTGACGCGGTACTCGGTGTCCGAGACTCTCTCGATCGTTTCGCAGCCCGCGATGCACGCCTTGAGGACTTCAGGGTCGTTCAAGGCGCGCCAGACTTCGCCTTGCGGTACGGGGATCAGTTGTTCGCCGGTCATTTCCATGGAATTTCCGTTCCTATATGCGGCACAGTGAGCCTCTAGACGGACTCGCGGCTATTCTAGCGCGATGCTCGGGTAAAATGACCGGCTGTGGCTGCATCCATTTCGCAACTCGCGCAGCACTGCGGTCCGAGAGCCGCGGTGCTCATCGCCGTGGTCCTGCTGCTCGGGGGCCCGCAGGCCCTCGCGCAAAGCTGGCCCGCCAAGCCGGTGCGCATCATCGTTCCGTTCGCGCCGGGCGGGACCGCCGACACCCTGGGGCGGCTGGTATCGCAAAAGCTGGGCGAGACCCTGAAGGAGAGTTTCATCGTCGAGAACCGCGGCGGCGCGGGCGGCGTCATCGGCTCGGATCTCGTCGCGAAGGCCGCGCCCGACGGGTACATGCTGGTCGTCTCGGGGGTCGCTTCGCATTGCATCGCGCCCGCGCTTTCGAAGAGCTTCCCGTTCGATCCGCTGCGCGATTTCACCCACATCGCGCTCTTCGGCGGCCCGCCCGGCGTCCTGGTCGTGAACCCGGGGCTGCCGGCGCAGGACCTGAAGCAATTCATCGCCTATGCGAAAAAAGAACCCGGCAAGCTCGCTTACGGTTCCCCCGGCAACGGCACGCAAGGACACTTGATCGCGGAGCAGTTGAAACAGGTCGCCGGAATCGAGATGACGCACGTCCCGTACAAGGGCGCGAGCCTCGCAGTTTCCGATCTGATCGCGGGCCATGTGCCCGCCGCCTCAACGACGCTGACGACCGCCGCGACGCAGATCAAGGCGGGCAGGGCGCGCGCGCTCGCGGTGAGCTCGGCGAAACGCGTTCCGGAATTTCCGGAGGTGCCGACCTTCGCCGAGCTGGGCTATCCGGAGCTGACCGCTTCCATCTGGTTTTCGCTCTCGGGCCCGGCGGGCATCGCGCCGGAGATCGTGAGCCGGCTCAATGCCGAGGTGCGGCGGGCGCTGCAGGCCCCCGACGTGCGCGAGCGGCTGCGTCCCGAAGGCATCGAGCCCGGCGATCTCGACCCGCGGCAGTTCACGGCGTTCGTGGCCGCGGAGCTCAAGCGCTGGGGGCCGATCGTGCGCGCTTCGGGTGCCACCGCGGACTGATTCTTGCATTCGACTGAGGACTGAACATGCTGACCCAGGAACAAAACGAGCAGTTGACGCGCACCGATCGCGGCACCCTGATGGGGGACCTGTTCCGGCGTTACTGGATCCCCGCGCTGCACGGCTGGGAGATCGCGGAACCGGACTGCGCGCCCGTGCGCGTGCAGATCATGGGCGAGAAGCTCGTGGCGTTTCGCGACAGCGAGGGACGCATCGGCGTGATCGACGAATTCTGCGCGCATCGCAGCGTGTCGCTGTGGTTCGGCAGGAACGAGGAGTGCGGCCTTCGCTGTCCCTACCACGGCTGGAAATACGACGTGAACGGCCAGTGCGTGGATCTGCCCTCGG
>DATHJM010000238.1:0-6131 GCA_035489775.1 Burkholderiales bacterium | reverse complement strand
CCTTCTACCCCGTAATTCTCTCGGGCGGGTCAGGCAGCCGGCTCTGGCCCATGTCGCGGCGGCTTCTACCGAAGCAGTTCCTGCCTCTTGTTTCCGAACGAACCATGCTTCAGGACACGGTATTGCGGCTGAAAGGTGTCGGCGGCGCCAGCGCCCCGATCGTCGTTTCGAACGACGAACACCGGTTTCTCGTCGCAGAGCAGATGCGCGAAATCGGGGTGAAGCCCGAAGTTCAGATCCTGGAACCTGTCGGTCGCAACACGGCACCGGCGGTCGCCGTCGTGGCCCTCTACGTCCAGAGTCGCTACCCTGACGCGTGCATGCTCGTGCTGCCCTCCGATCACCTGATCCGTAACGTACCGGCGTTTCACGCGGCAATCGCAACGGCGCTCCCCCTCGCCGCGGGCGGTTCGCTCGTCACTTTCGGGATCACGCCGAGGGGGCCGGTCACGGGATACGGTTACATCGAGCGCGGCGATCCGGTTCGAGGAAGCGAGCGCAGCTTCCGCGTGCGGCGCTTCGTGGAAAAGCCCGACCTCGAGACGGCACGGCGCTATCTTTCGAGCGACCGGTTTTTCTGGAACAGCGGGATGTTCGCGCTCCGGCCCAAGCGCTTTCTCGAGGAGCTGCAGCGCTTCCGCCCCGAAATTCTGGCCGCGGCAAAGGCGGCGTGGGAGGCGGGCAAACGCGACCTCGATTTTCTGCGGCTGGATTCAGCTGCATTCACCGCCTGTCCGTCGGACTCCATCGACTATGCCGTGATGGAGCACACCTCCGCGAGCGCGATGGTCCAGGCCGACATCGGCTGGAGCGACGTCGGCTCGTGGACGGCGCTTTGGGACGCCGGAGACAAGGATGTGGGCAACAACGTCGTGCGCGGCGACGTGGACGTGCGCGAAGCAAGCGGTTGCTATATTCGCGCCGAGCACCGCATGGTCGCGGCGCTGGGCGTGCACGATCTCGTGATCGTCGAGACCGATGACGCGGTCCTCGTGGCCGACAAGTCGCGCTCGGAGGAGGTCAAGGAAGTGGTCGAGACGCTCGCCCGGAAGTCACGGACCGAGCACGTTTCACATAGCCGGGTCTATCGGCCTTGGGGCTACTACGAGAGCATCGATGCAGGCGAGCGCTTTCAGGTCAAGCGCATCATGGTCAAGCCGGGCGAAGCGCTTTCGCTGCAGATGCACCACCATCGGGCGGAGCACTGGGTGGTGGTGTCGGGCACAGCGAGGGTGACGCGGGGCGACGAGGTAAAGCTTCTCTCGGAAAATGAATCCACCCATATCCCGATCGAGACCAAGCACCGGCTCGAAAACGTTGGAAAGGAGCCGCTCTTCCTCATAGAAGTCCAGTCGGGGAGCTACCTGGGCGAGGATGACATCGTGCGTTTCGAGGACCGGTATCACCGCGACTGAGGAGGAGACCCCGGCCCTCAGCGCGCGGCCATCTTCCCGACCTTGCGCCGCGTTCCGGAAAGAAGATAGCGGATCACGCTGCGCAGGTGCCAGAGGAAATATCTCATGTCCCGCCTGCTTTGGCGTCGCGCGAGATGCACGGCGGAGGCGCTCGGGACGAGCCGGATGTCGTAACCCGCCAGCCTGAGACGGGCACACAGATCCACATCCTCGTAATACAGATGATAGCGGGCGTCAAACCCGCCCACCGCGGCAAAAGCGTCCCTTCGAAGCAACATGAACATGCCGCCTACCCAGTCCGGGGAGATACTTTCCTCGCCGATTTCGTAATATCGCTTCGGCTCCGCTCCCAATGCCTTGCGGACCAGGCTTGAAAGGGTCGGAAACGGGCGGGCGCTGTCTTCGATCGCGCCATCGGGGCCGAGAATCAGAGGAGCGACCGCGCCGATGGCGGGGTTCTTCAGTTCCCTGACCAGTGCCGAAAAAGGATCCGAGGTTACGCGAATGTCGGGATTCAGCACACAGAAGAAGGTTCCGCCGGCAAGCTTGAATGCGGCGTTGTGATTGGTCGCAAAGCCCCGTGGGCTCGCGTTTCGGATCGTCTTAACCGGAAAAGGAAAGGAGGTGGGGTCGAATGGCAGTGCTTCCTCGATGTTGAGGGTGAGGATGACTTCGATTCCCGCCGGCCTGTGCGCACGCAGGTCATCGAAAAGTCGCGCAGCGAGCTCGGCGTGGCCATGGCTCACGATGGAAACCGATATCAGATCCGGAATGCCGGGCATGAGGGGTCCCCGGTCGCCTAGCGACGCAGCCTGACACAGAGCAACAGCGCCAGATTGCGCATCAAGCCCGGCATGAGGATGCCGTGGCGGAGGAGAGTCCGTCTTCGGCCGAACCAATTTCTGCCGGGCAAATTTACGAAGTCCTCGATCAAGGTTCGGTATTCGGGAGCAAGCGAAGCCTGGCAGCGCTCGGAGAGGGCCTCCGCCTGCCGGCGCAGCGCACCCATGTCCCAAAGTGCGAACCCGCCCGCGAGACGCACGAGAGAGGATTTCCAGTGATAGGGCCGGGCTCCGATGGCGTTGCGTGCGTGTTGGCGATAAGCCATAAGGGGCTCGTCGACGACGCCAAGGCGTCCGGCTGCGCAGGCCACCAGAGCAAGCCAATAATCATGCACAAGGGCTGCCTTCGGCATGGGCAGCGCAAGGTCGATCAGCGCTCGATTGAGCAGCGACGCACATCCGGTGATCGTATTCTTGATCAACAACCGCGGAAGATTCGTGTCCCTGGGATCAAAACCCGAATAGCGCCAGAACGAAGAATGCCGCTCGCGAAGCGCTTCGTCGACGACGGTGAGGTCGCTGTGCACCAGAAGGGGAGTGCCGGCGCCGTGGCGGCTCTCCAAGGCCTGCATCGCGCCAAGCAAAGTGCGTAATTTGTGAGGTGCCCACACGTCGTCTTGGTCGCTTAGCGCGGCGTACGGGGCCTTTGCTTCATGAAGAAGACAGGCGAAGTTTCCGACTGCTCCAAGATGGTCCGAGCCGCTCACGCGAACGATGCGATCCGGCCTCGAACGCCTGTAGTGCTCGATGATGGCCGGCGTCTCGTCCAGCGATCCATCGTCCCGAACGAGTATCCGGAACGAAACCTTCTCCTGATTCAGTATCGATTCGATCTGGGGCCGGAGATAGCGCGCCCCATTGTAGGTGGCGAGGAGGACATCGATACTTGGAGCATCCATGTTTGGCCGCTCACCGCTCTGGGTAGTCAGTCGGCTTTCCAACCGTCTCAACCTGAACGGGACACCATATCCAGTTTGGGAAGCGGGAAGACAAGTGCGGCTTTCTTCGGTTTGTATTTGCGAAGAAAAAACTCCCTAAAATGCCAAGGCAGAACCAGGAAGAAATCCGGTTCGTCGGCGAACAGCTCGTTTTCCGGCCGGATCGGGATCAGCGACCCCGGCGTGAAGCAGCCGAATTTGTCCTCGTTCACTTCCCCGATCGCGTAGAGCTCGCCACCCGACAAGCCGCAATACTGCAGCAATACGTTGCCCTTGGTCGAAGCCCCCAGACCGGCGACGCGTTGACCGCTCGCCTTTGCCCGCGAGAAAAAAGCGCGCAATTCCTCCCGGCTGGCTGCGGCGCGGGCGGCGAATGCACGGTACGGTTCCGGACCGTCAAGGCCGGATTCCTTTTCCCCGTCCAGCAGCTTCTGCAATCCCGCGAATTCAGGGTAGTTTGAGGAAATCTTCGCAGTTGCAACGGAAAAGCTGCCTCCGTTTATCTCGTTGAATTCCACATCGACGATCCGCAGTCCGACTCGATCCGACATCCACTTGATCTGGGCGAGCGCGTAGTACTCCAGGTGCTCATGACAAACGGTATCGTAGGAATTCCGTTCGAGCATCAACGGCATGTAGCTCTGTTCGAATACCCACAAACCGTTGTTCTCAAGTATCTCGACCACCTCTCTCATGAATGCGAGAGGGTCTTCGAGATCGTAAAACATGGAAAACGAGGTCACGATCCTGGCTTTACGCCCCTGCATGGCATTCATGTAAGTCGCCGCGGAGAAGAACTCCGGAATGACCGTGGCTTTGTCGGGGTAATACCGGCGAAATTTATCGGCGGTCGGGTCGACGCCGACGAGGTCGCAGCGTGCGGTGGAATAGGCGCGCAAGGTGGTGCCATCGTTGCTTCCTATGTCCAAAGCGACTGGATTTCCGGACAGATCGGCGAGCCCGAGTATTTTTTGGATCTTTCCGTGGAGATGGCTGACCATGCTCTGGTTGAGGCCGGACCGGTACCCATAGTTGGTCCCGTACATCTCGACGTGATCATAAGAATGAGCGAGCTGAAGCAGCCCGCAGCAACCGGCCTCATCAATGCATTTGACGAGCTTCAGCGGCCCTTCGGTAACGCTTTGCTCCCGGGTCGCAGGGAAAACCCCGGTGAGAGCTTGCACACCGAGATCGAGAACCTCGAGGAGCTTGCCGTTTCCACAGATACGGCACTGCTTCAATCCCCTATACACGTGCGCTCCCTTTGCGGGGCCGCTTTTCACCTGGAGCCGGACTGGGCGAAAGAGCCTTGTAATCGGCGTCAACCATCATGTACACCAGTTCCTTGAAATCGATCGCGGGCCGCCAGCCCAGCCGCAGGCGAGCCTTTGTCGAGTCGCCGCGCAATTCGACGGCATCCACTTTGCGCTCCTGTTCAGGATCGACTACGACGTGTTTCCGGTAATCGAGTCCCAGACGGCCAAACGCAAGCTCGCACAGCTCTCTCACGGAATGCGTCTCGCCGCTCGCCAAAACGAAGTCGTCTGGCCCACGTTGTCCGAGCATGAGCCACATTGCGTGTACGACGTCCCCGGCAAAGCTCCAATCCCGTCGACCGTCGAGGTTTCCAAGAGCCAGAGAGTTTTCCAGTCCCGCCTTGATTCGGGCCGCGGTCGAGGTGATTTTGCGCGTCACATAATTCAATCCGCGTCTGGGACTTTCGTGGTTGAACAGGACTGCGGTGCAGGCGAATAGTCCGTGGTGCTCCCGGTAAGCTTCAACCATGTTTTGGGCGAACACCTTCGCCGCGCCATACGCGTTGCGGGGTCGCAGAGGGGTCAGCTCATTCTGGGGTGACTGCGCAGCTTTGGCGAACACCTCGCTGCTGGACGCCTGGCAGAAGCGCGTCTGAGGGGACTCGGTTCGTATGGCCTCCAGCAGGTGAACAACGGCAAGTCCATTGATGCGGGTCGTGGCCACGACATCGTCGAAAAGCTGAGCACTCGATGCGCGCGCCGCCAGGTTATAGAGATGATGCGGCCGGTATCGCTTGACCAGTGCGCGTATCGCCTCGCCGTCGGCAAGGTCCAGTGCGAGCACCTCGATCTCCTTTGGCGCGCCGACGAGCCTGGTCCTTTGCGCGCCGCGATGCGAGGTGCCGATGACTCGATAGCCCTTCGTCGCCAGCAATTCCGCGAGATAGGAACCGTCCTGGCCGAGCACCCCGGTAATCAGGGCTGTCTTGGTATCGCGTTCAGTCATGCGGCCGCCCCCAAACATAGTAGCGGCTGTGCGAGAGATCGTAGAAGCCCCCTTTGCGCCCACGCGCAAACAAGAACAAGTAGGCGAGGGCGAGGGAGTTCAAAAACCCCCCGGGCGTAAGCGCCACCAATGCGGCGAGCCAGCCCGAACGCGCCGCCCCCAACATGGGGCGGATCGAAGCCTGGTACTCCTTCCACGAGTACCAACCTTTGGCGCGCAACAGCAGCAGAGTGCCCAAGCTGCGCCAAGGCTCCCGTGGGGTGATTTTCACTCGCGCGGCCTCCGAAATGTATGAAAACGACCAGACGAGCGCCGGCCAGGTGAACATCCATACCTTGAAAGATCGAGACGTCCAGCTGGCTACTCCGTACCGGAGTCTCACCAGAGGCTCGCCTATAGCCACGACCGTACCGGTGAACGGGGCCTGGAAGATTACTCCGAAGTGAATGAATTCTGTTCCGTAGTAAGGGCGTCTCTCCCTTGCCATCCAAGCGGACCGTCGGACAATGGCGCCGCCGATGTATGTCAGATGCTGAGCGCACTCTGCGAAAAGTTTTTCAACGTCGCGCGCCTCGTACCGGCGTTCGCCGCTGAAGGGCAATCTGCGCTCGATCAGGATTTTGCTGAAATCATCCGAGCGGACCTCGACGTCGACGATCAGTACATCCGGATTC
>DATHJM010000237.1:0-6000 GCA_035489775.1 Burkholderiales bacterium | reverse complement strand
TTTTTTACGGGGGACGAGCTGGTGATGCCCGGCGAGCCGCTGCCGCCGGGGCGCATCTACAACTCGAACCGCTTCACCCTCAATGGTCTCGCGGGGATTTTCGGATGCGAGACCCGCGACTACGGGATCGTTCCCGATTCGCTCGATGCGACGCGGAAAGTGCTGCGCCGCGCCGCAACGGAATGCGACGTGATCGTCACCAGCGGCGGTGTCTCGGTGGGGGATGCGGATTTCGTGAAGCCCGCAGTCGAAGCCGAAGGCGAGCTGCTCATGTGGAAGATCGCCATGAAGCCGGGCCGCCCGCTCGCGTTCGGGCGGGTGGGCAAGGCGAATTTCATCGGGCTGCCGGGAAATCCCGTGTCGAGCTTCGTGACCTTTCTCATATTCGTCCGGCCGTTTCTGCTCAGGACTCAAGGGATCGCCGACGTGCACGTCCACGCGATTCCCGTGCGCGCGGATTTCGACTGGCCCGAGCCGGACCTCCGGCGCGAATTCCTGCGCGTAAAATGGAACGCTCGCGGGGGACTTGATCTTTATCCCACCCAGGACTCGGCGGTCCTGATGTCCACGGCCTGGGCGGACGGCTTGGTCGATAATCCTGCGGACCATCCGATCCGCGCCGGAGACTCCGTGAAGTTCATGCCGTATTCGGAGCTGTATCGATGAAGGTCAAGATCCTCTATCTGGCGAGCTTGCGCGAGCAGCTGGGCAAGCCCGGCGAAGATCTCGAAATCTCGCCCGCGGTGTCCACGGTCGCGGGCTTGCGCACGCTGCTTATGGCCCGAGGGGGTGCTTGGCAAACGGCGCTGGCTCAGGGGAAGGCCCTGCGCGTCGCCGTCAACCAGGAAATGGCGCAGCCGACGACCGCGGTGAATCCGGGCGACGAAATCGCGTTCTTCCCTCCGGTGACGGGAGGCTGAGATGCCGGTGCGCATCCAGACGAAGGATTTCGACGCGGGCGCCGAGATTGCGGCGCTCCGGCGGAACAACCCGAAGATAGGCGCGGTGGCGAGCTTCATCGGCGTGTGCCGTGACGCGAACGACGGCACCGCGGTGACGAAGATGACGCTGGAGCACTATCCCGGCATGACCGAGAAGGCGCTGGAGAAAATCGTCGTCGAGGCGAAGAGCCGCTGGAAGGTCATGGACGTGCTCGTGATTCACCGCGTCGGCGAGCTGAAGCCTGCCGATCAGATCGTGCTCGTCGTTGTCACCGGATCCCATCGCAGCGAGGCCTTTGCCGCCTGCGAGTTCATCATGGACTACCTGAAGACCCAGGCACCTTTCTGGAAAAAAGAAGAAACCCCGCAGGGCGCGCGCTGGGTCGAGGCGCGGAGTTCTGACGACGAAGCCGCGCAGCGCTGGGAGCCGCCAAAGTCGAGCGCCGCCTGAGGGCGGCGCAGCTAATGCGCAGAGTCCTGATCTACAAAGCCGCGCGCATCAGATGCAGCCCGGCAAGTAGCGCCCCGATAGACAAGACCACAGATCCGATCATGTAAGCGGCTGCCGGCCACAACTCCCCGCGTTCCAGTAGCAGGTATGCATCCAGCGAGAACGTCGAAAACGTCGTAAATCCTCCGCAAATACCGACCGTAAGAAACACCCGCACCGCTTGCGGCGCGTCCCATCGAAGGGCAAATGATTCCGCAAACACACCGATCAGGAACGACCCCGCGATATTGATGATCAAAGTTCCCCACGGGAACGCAAGTCCGAAGAGCTTTGCCGAGCCGTTACCGACCAGATAACGCGCAACCGAGCCGATTGCGCCGCCGAATGCGACGGCGAGGATGAGTTGAAAATTCATCGCCCTTTCCCTCAACGAAGCGAATAGTTTAGCCGCGTCCCGCGAGCCGCAAGTTCGCCTGGGTCAGGCGATCGACCAGCACGCGCATGAACGCCTTGTTGAACCCGACCTGGCAGGCGTCGGTCGCGGCGCGCAGTGCATCGGCCTTGATCTCCATCACCGTGATCTCACCGACTGCCGTGATCGTGGTCGTGCGGCGCCCCGTGCGGCCGGCGAAATAGAGAATTTCGCCGAAGCAGCCCCCCGGCTTGATGGTGTTGAGCTGCTTGCCGAGGAGCGTCACGCCCACGTCGCCGGCGATCAGGAAGTAGAAGCTGTCGCCCTGGTCGGCCTCCCGGATGATGACGGTTCCAGCGTCCACGACCTTCCAGCTTCCGATCCGCACGACCTCCCACAGGGCGACGTCGTCGAAGTCCTCGAAGAACGGCATGTCGCGCAGGTCGTTGAACTTCTGGGAATCGGAAACCGACGCGCCGGAAAGGCGCAAGGTGGTGAAGGCCTGGCTGAGCTCCTTGCCGAACTCGAGCCAGGTCTTGTGGCGGGCGGCAGGATTCTTCTCGATGGCCTTCATCACGATCTGGTCGAGCAGCGGCGACAGGTCGGGACGCAAAGTCACCGGCCGGGCCGGGGCCGAGTTGAGAATGGCATAGCTGAGTCCCGCCTGGGTGTTGGCCTCGTAAGGCAGCCGTCCGGTGAGGAGGCGGTACATCACCACGCCCAGCGAATAGATATCGGTCTGGTGGGTAACGTCTTCCATCCGGATCTGTTCGGGAGACATATAAGCAGGCGACCCCACGCCGGTGATCTGGGTCGTCTCCTGGCCGTGACGCTGCTGGAACGAGGCGCCGAAGTCGCTGACCTTGGTGTCGCCCGCCTGCGAGAGCAGGATGTTTCCCGGCTTGATATCGCGGTGGATCACCCCGTGCTGGAACGCATACTCGAGCGCGCGTATGCATTTGAAGATGATCTCGACGACCTTGCTCAGGGGCAGCAGGTTGGTGACTTCCGAGTGCGCCTCGAGCGTCGTGCCGGGGACGTACTCCATCACCAGATAGCTGTGCTCGGGCTCGACCACCGCGTCCAGGATCTCGACGATGTGCGGATGGTTGAGCTTGCCGGCGAGCGCGGCTTCGGCGAGGAACGCCTTGTGCATCATGCGCTCGGTCTGGGGATTGAGTTTCTCGTCGAACAGGAACACCTTGATCGCGACATCGCGGTCGGCGAACGGGTCGCGCGCAAGGTATACGCGGCTGGTCGCGCCGCTGCCGATCTCCCGAACGATCGGGTATTTGCCCAGGTGCTCCTGGAGCTCGAACTTCATCGCCGTCTCCCCGCGTTGCAGTAGTATGCTCCACGGGGCCGGAAGCAGCCGGGCGGCGAAGCAAGACCGCAGGGGACAGGCTTGAAATCCGGCCTAATCCCCCCACTTGCATCTCAACTACGGGTTTTCAGGATCGCAGCGAAATGCGGATCGACAAGCTGACCACCAAGTTCCAGCAGGCGCTGGGCGACGCACAAAGCGTCGCCGTGGGGCAGGACAACCCGTTCATCGAACCGGTGCACCTGTTCGCCGCCCTGCTCGACCAGGAGGACGGAGCGAGCGCGTCGCTGCTTTCCCGCGCGGGGGTGAACGTGCCGCGGCTGCGCGAGTCGCTCAGGCAGGCGATTTCGCGCCTGCCCAAGGTCGAGGGCCAGGGCGGGGAGGTGCAGATCTCGCGCGAGCTGAACGCTCTCCTCAACCTCACGGACAAGGAAGCGCAGAAGCGCGGCGACCAGTTCATCGCCTCGGAGCTCTTTCTGCTTGCGCTCGCCGAAGACAAGGGCGAGGCGGGCCGGCTGCTGAAGGAGAACGGCGGCAGCAAGAAGGCGATCGACCAGGCGATCAAGGCGGTGCGAGGCGGCGAATCGGTCGGAAGCCAGGAAGCCGAAGGCAGCCGCGAGGCGCTGAAGAAATACACGCTCGATCTCACCGAGCGCGCGCGCTCGGGCAAGCTCGATCCCGTTATCGGACGCGACGACGAGATCCGCCGCGTGATCCAGATCCTGCAGCGGCGCACCAAGAACAACCCGGTGCTGATCGGCGAGCCCGGCGTGGGAAAGACCGCGATCGTCGAGGGCCTCGCTCAGCGAATCGTCAACGAGGAAGTGCCCGAAACGCTCAAGGGGAAGCGTGTGCTCTCGCTTGACATGGCGTCGCTCCTTGCCGGCGCCAAGTACCGCGGCGAATTCGAGGAGCGCCTGAAAGCCGTGCTGAAGGAGCTCGCGCAGGACGAGGGCCGCACCATCGTCTTTATCGACGAGCTGCACACGATGGTGGGAGCCGGCAGGGCGGAGGGCGCGATCGACGCGGGCAACATGCTCAAGCCGGCGCTCGCGCGGGGCGAGCTGCATTGCGTGGGCGCGACGACCCTCGACGAATACCGCAAGTACGTCGAGAAAGACGCGGCGCTCGAGCGCCGCTTCCAGAAGGTGATGGTGAACGAGCCCTCCGTCGAAGCGACCATCGCCATCCTGCGCGGCTTGCAGGAGAAGTACGAACTGCATCACGGCGTCGACATCACCGACCCGGCGATCGTCGCCGCCGCGGAGCTCTCGCACCGCTATATCACCGACCGCTTCCTTCCGGACAAGGCGATCGACCTGATCGACGAGGCCGCGGCGCGCATCAAGATGGAGATCGACTCCAAGCCCGAGGTCATGGACCGGCTCGACCGGCGCATTATCCAGCTCAAGATCGAGCGTGAAGCGGTGAAAAAGGAAAAGGACGAGGCTTCGCAGAAGCGCCTCGCCCTGATCGAGGGGGAGATCAAGAAGCTCGAGCGCGAGTACGCAGACCTGGAGGAAGTCTGGAAAGCGGAGAAAGCGGCGGTGCAAGGCTCGCAGCACATCAAGGAAGAGCTGGAGAAGCTCAAGCTCGAGATGGAAGCCGCGAAGCGCAAGGGCGATTGGCAGAAAGTCTCCGAGCTCCAGTACGGCCGCATGCCGCAGCTCGAAGCGCAGCTGAAGAAGGCCGAGAAGACTCCGTCGGCGCAGGCAAAACCGAAACTGCTCCGCACACAGGTCGGAGCCGAGGAAATCGCCGAAGTCGTGTCTCGCGCGACCGGCATCCCCGTCTCGAAAATGATGCAGGGCGAGCGCGACAAGCTGCTCGCGATGGAGGAGAAGCTCCACGAGCGCGTCGTCGGCCAGGACGAGGCGGTGCACCTCGTCGCCGACGCGATCCGGCGCTCGCGCGCCGGGCTCTCCGACCCGAACAAGCCCTACGGATCTTTCCTCTTTCTCGGCCCCACCGGCGTGGGCAAGACCGAGCTGTGCAAGGCCCTGGCGGCTTTCCTGTTCGATTCGGAAGATCACCTCATCCGCATCGACATGTCGGAATTCATGGAGAAGCACTCGGTCGCGCGCCTGATCGGCGCGCCACCCGGCTATGTCGGTTACGAGGAGGGCGGCCATCTCACCGAGACGGTGAGACGCAAGCCCTACAGCGTGATCCTGCTCGACGAGATCGAAAAGGCCCACCCGGACGTGTTCAACGTGCTGCTGCAGGTTCTGGACGACGGCCGCATGACCGACGGCCAGGGACGCACCGTGGATTTCAAGAACACGGTGATCGTGATGACCTCCAACCTCGGCTCGCACATGATCCAGCAGATGCAGGGCGACGATCCCGGCCTCATCAAGACCGCGGTGTTGGCCGAGGTGAAGACGCAGTTCCGGCCCGAGTTCGTCAACCGCATCGACGAGATCGTCGTGTTCCACGCGCTCGACGAGAAGCACATCCGCAACATCGCCAGGATCCAGCTGCGCTACCTCGAGGAGCGCCTCTCGAAGCTGGAGATGGGGCTCGAAGTCGCCGACAGCGCCCTCGCGCAGCTCGCCAAGGCCGGTTTCGATCCGGTCTACGGCGCGCGGCCGCTCAAACGCGCGATCCAGCAGGGCATCGAAAATCCCCTCGCGAAACAGATTCTCGAGGGCAGGTTCGCCCCGAAAGACCTGATACGCGTCGAATACCGCAACGGCGCGATGCAGTTCGAAAAGGCCGCGACCAGGCCGGCACAGAAAGCCGCGGCGCACTGAAAAAAGCCTTGATGGGACGCAATGCCCCGGGCAGAATCCGGGTTCAATGTTCGTCGCAGACTCCAAGCGCCTCACTCACGCTGGCGCCAAGAAAATAGCCGACACCGCCGTTGCCA
>DATHJM010000236.1:0-8600 GCA_035489775.1 Burkholderiales bacterium | reverse complement strand
CAGGCTCGGAGAAGCGACATGATGCCGACCCGGCGAATCGCCGCCGATTTCGCGACCAGCCGCATCGCGCTTGCCGGCCTCGTGCTCCTCTCGCTGTTGCTGCTCGCCGCGCTGCTTGCACCGTGGATCTCGCCCCAGAATCCCTACGATCTGGCGCGGCTCGACCTGCTCGACTCGCGCCTGCCCCCCGGAGCCCGCTCGAATGCCGGCGCGATCTATTGGCTGGGCACCGACGACCAGGGCCGCGACATGCTGTCGGCGATCCTTTACGGCCTGCGCACCAGCGTCGCCGTCGGCTTCGCAAGCACGACGCTCGGCCTTGCGATCGGCGTAAGCCTGGGCCTTGCGGCGGCCTGGCTCGGCGGCTGGTTCGACGCGCTGGTCATGCGCCTCGCCGATCTCCAGCTTTCGTTCCCTTCCATTCTCATCGCTCTGGTGCTGCTGGCGGTGCTCGGGCAGGGCCTGGACAAGATCATCGTCGCGCTGGTCGCGGTTCAATGGGCCTACTACGCCCGCACGGCGCGCGCCGCTGCGCTGGTCGAGCGCAGGAAGCAATACATCGATGCCGCGGTCGCGCTCGCTCTTTCGAACGCGCGCATCATTTTTCGCCACTTGCTGCCGAACTGCCTGCCGCCGCTTCTCGTGCTCGCGACCGTCCAGGTCGCCGCGGCGATCACGCTCGAAGCCACCCTCTCGTTCCTCGGGCTCGGGCTGCCGATCACCCAGCCTTCGCTCGGCCTGCTGATCTCGAACGGCTTCAACTATCTGCTTTCGGGCCACTACTGGATCAGCGTCTTCCCCGGAATCGCCCTGCTCCTCGCCGTCGTCGGCATCAATCTGGTCGCCGACCGGTTGCGCGACGTCCTGGACCCGCACGGGCAGCGTTGAGCCTTATACTATGTGTGGCCCGGGCGCGAAGCGCGAGTGGAAAATTCGCGCAGCCCCGGCGTTCGACACCCTGGAGGCGAGACCATGAACGTACTGAAGAAAATCGCGGTTGCGACGGCGCTGCTCGCCGCGGCTGGCGGGGCCCCGGCGCAGGGACCCAAGCCGCTGGAGGTGATCGCCTTCGGCGGCGGCGGCAACTGGCCGATCTGGGCGGCGCAGGACAAGGGGCTGTTCGCGAAGAACGGCATCGCCGTGAAGCTTTCCTTCACGCCGAATTCCGTCGAGCAGATCCGCAACCTGATGAACGGGACTTACGACTTCGGCACGACCGCGTACGACAACGTCGTCGCCTACCAGGAAGGCCAAGGGGAGACCGAGCTGCCGGTTCAGCCCGACCTGTTCGCATTCATGGGCGGCTACTCGGGGTCGCTGCGCTTCGTCACCCAGCCCGACATCAAGACATATGCGGCCCTCAAGGGCAAGACCCTCGGCGTGGACGCGGCGACGACGGGGTTCGCTTTCATCCTCTACAAGCTCGCGGCGATGAACGGCCTCTCGTCCGCCGATTACAAGATCGAGCGTCTTGGCGGAACGCCCGCGCGCGTGCAGGCGATGATGGAAGGCAAGATCGCCGGAACCATGATCAGCTCTCCATCGGAAATATTGCCCGAGTCCAAGGGCTACACGCGGCTGGGCGACACGACCACGACCTTCGGTCCGTACCAGGCTTCCATCGGGGTCGCGCGCCGCGCCTGGGCGGCGAAGAACGGCGACCAGCTCACCGCCTTCATCCGCTCGTACGTCGCGGCGATGGACTGGCTGCAGCAGCCGGCGAACAAGGACGAGGCGGTTTCGATCTACGTTAAGTACATCCCCAGCGCCCCGCGCCCCGCGGCCCAAAAAGCCTACGAAGTGATGTTCGGGGAGAAGGAAGGTTTCCAGAAGAAGGCCAAGATCGACATCGAGGGCTGCCGCACGGTTCTGAGGCTGCGCAGCGAATTCGCCAAGCCCCAGAAAAATCTCACCGACCCGATGAAATACGTCGACGAGAGCTTCTACACGAAAGCAGTGCAATAGCGTCAGAGGAGACCTGAGACATGTTCATTGCAAACTCCGCGGTAAAAACGGCGCTGGTGGTCGCGCTCGCTACCGGCTTTATCATCGGCTGTCAGACCACTGATCCCTACACCGGAGAAAAGAAAACGACCAGCACGACTTTCGGCGCCCTCATAGGCGCGGGTACCGGAGCGGCGATCGGCATGATCTCCGGCCGCGACGCCAAGCAGCGCAGGCAGCGGGCCCTCGTCGGCGCCGGCGTCGGCGCGCTCGCCGGCGGCGCGGTCGGCAACTACATGGACAGGCAGGAAAACGAGTTGCGGGCGCTGATGCGCGACAGCGGCGTGACGGTCACCCGCAAGGGCGAGGACATCATCCTCAACATGCCCGGCAACGTCACTTTCCGCACCGGCAGCGCCGACTTGAACGCGCAGTTCTTCAAGGTGCTAGACGGCGTCGCGCAGGTAGCGAAGAAATACGACAAAACCATCATCGAGATCGCGGGTCACACCGACAACGTCGGCGGCTCGGATTACAACCGGCAGCTTTCGCAGCGCCGCGCCAGCGCCGTCGCCCAGTACCTCATGAGCAAAGGCGTGAGCGAGCCGCGCGTCATGACCGCCGCAGGCGGCGAGGATCACCCGATCGCGAGCAATTCGACCGAGCAGGGCCGCGCAGCGAACCGGCGGGTCGAAGTGACGCTCGCGCCGCTTAAGGAAGGCTGAGCCGGCCTACTCGTACAGCCCGGCACGCGCCTTGCCGCGGAACACGCGGTAGGCGAACGCCGTGTAGGCGATGAGGAACGGCAGCACGATCGCTACGCCGACGAGCATGAATTTGAGCGCGGACGGGTGCGAAGCCGCTTCCCAGAGAGTCATGCGATCCATGACCACGTAGGGAAACAGGCTGTAGGCGAGCCCGGCGAAGGCGAGCGCGAAAATCGCCACCGCACCCGCGAACGGCGTCCAGTCCGGTTCGCGCGCGCCGCGCTTCATGCGTCCGGCCGCAAGCCACACGAACACGCCCGCGGCGAGCGTCCCGAGAGGCAGCAGCATCAGCGCGAGGGTGCGCGGAAAGTCAAACCACTTTGCGTACACGGTCGGGCTCACCAGCGGCGTCGCGAGGCTCACCAGCGCCACGCCGAGCGCGACCCAGATCAAGCCCCAGCGCGCCCAGGCGAGCGCCTTTTTCTGCAGCTCGCCCTCGGTCTTGAGGACCAGCCAGGTCGCGCCGAGCAGCACGTAGCCGCCGCACAGACTCGCGCCCACCAGCATGGCAAACACGTAATAGCCGAATCCTGAATGAAACCCGGTGATGTAGCGGCCGAGCATCAGGCCCTGCGCGAACGAAGCGAGGAAGGAGCCGAACCAGAAAAGCCAATTCCACAGCTCGCGGTGCCAGCCTTCGGCCTTGACGCGGAATTCGAACGCGACGCCGCGCAGCATCAAACCGATCAGCATCGCCGCGACCGGCAGGTAGAGCGCTCCCAGCACGATGCCGTGCGCCGCGGGGAAGGCGACCAGCAGGATCCCCACGCCCAGCACCAGCCAGGTCTCGTTCGCATCCCAGAACGGCCCGATCGCGGCGACCATGAGTTCCTGCTCGCGCGCATCCGCTGCGGGCATCAGCATCCCGACTCCGAGATCGTACCCGTCGAGCACCACGTACAGCAGGATCGCCAATCCCATAAGGGCGGCGAAGATCAGGGGCAGGTCCAGGCTCATGCGTGTGCGCCTTTGCCCGCGAGGTGCGTCAGCACCACCATGTAGGCGAGCAGCATCACTGTATACGTAATGATGTAGCCGGTGAGGCTCGCGCCGAGCTGCGCCCCGGAAACCCCGCCCGCCGCGTCCGCCGTCCTGAGGATCCCGGTGACGAGCCATGGCTGCCTGCCGATCTCCGTGACGAGCCAGCCGGCGAGCGTCGCGATCCATCCCGCGAAGGTGAGACCCGAGAAGGCCCACAGCATCCATCGCTGCGGCAGCCTGCCCCGGCGCGTCGCCCACACGCCGCTCCAGGCGGCGAGCAGCATCAGCATCCCCATCCCAACCATCACCCGGAACGCGAAGAACACCGGCGCGACCGGGGCGACATCCGGCGCGAAGGAATCGATTCCTTTCACCTCGGCATTCGCGTCGTGCTTGAGGATCCAGCTCGCGCCCTTCGGGATTTCGACAGCGAAATCGTTACGGCGCTTTTCGTCGTTCGGGATGGCGAAGAGCACCAGCGGCGCGCCCTTCTCCGTCTTCCAGATCGCCTCGATCGCCGCGATCTTCGCCGGCTGGTGCTCGAGCGTGTTCAGGCCATGCAGGTCGCCCACCAGGACCTGCAAGGGCGCGAGCGCCGCGGCGAGCACGAGGCCGGTGCGCAAGGTCTTGCGCGCCGAGGCGTCGTCGCCCGCCCGGAGCAAGCGCCACGCCGAAAGCCCTGCGACCACGAAGGACGCGGTAAGCCCCGACGCAAGGAGCATGTGGGAGATCCGGTACGGAAACGAAGGATTGAAGATCACCTGCAGCCAATCTCCGGCGATGATCGCAGCGCCGTCCATCACGTGGCCGGCGGGGGTCTGCATCCACGAGTTCAGGGCGAGGATCCAGAACGCCGAGACCGTCGTGCCGATCGCGACCATGGCCGAGGAGAAGATGTGCACCCAGCCCGGCACGCGGTTCATGCCGAACAGCATCACCCCGAGAAAGGTCGCCTCCAGAAAAAATGCGGTCAGCACCTCGTACGCGAGCAGCGGCCCCGCGATATTGCCGACTTTCTCCATATATCCCGGCCAATTGGTTCCGAACTGGAACGACATGGTGATGCCGCTCACCACGCCCATCGCGAAAGACAGCGCGAACACCCTGGTCCACAGCTTGTAGGTCGCGAGCCACGCCGGATCGCCCGAGCACGCGTACCGGATCCGGAAGTAGAACAGGATCCACCCGAGCGCGATCGTGAGGCTCGGGAACAGGATATGGAACGCGATATTCAGGCCGAACTGCGCGCGGGCGAGGAGCAGGACGTCTGTGTTGTCCATGGCTGCACCAGGATGTTGCCAGAACTTACTGGATGCCGCCTATTACCCCTGCAATCTGTAAAAACGAGGAGATTCCATCAGTACGCTATCGAACAGACCCACTTGGTTTCTGGGTTCATCGTGCTTCCCAGCACAAACTCATCTTCGCATTTGGCTGTGTTGCAGAAGGGGATTGTGCATTTCACGACTTCTGCGCCCTTTCCTGCCTGGATGAGACGCCCTTGAGGGCACTAGAGGAGTAGCCATGGGACCCCCAAAAAGTACGAGTCGGTATCGGCTATTTCTGCTCTCTGTCCTTTCCATTGCTCTCACCGCTTGTTCCGCTGGAGGTGGCAGCGATGGCGCGCCGGGCGGGGGAGGCACGAACTACACCGTCGGAGGCACGGTCTCAGGCCTCTCGGGCAGCATGGTGCTGCGGAACAACGGCGGCAATGATCTTACGATCTCGGCAAACGGGAACTTCACCTTCCCCGCGCCGATCGCCCAGGGCAGCCCCTATGCCGTCAACGTGATCACGCAACCGGCGAACCGGAGCTGCAGCGTAGCAAACGGCACCGGCACGGTCGCAGGAGCCAACGTCACCAACGTGACAGTCACCTGCGCGGCAATCTTTACCGTGGGCGGCACGGTCTCGGGCTTGAATGGCACGGTGGCGCTGCAGAACAATGGCGGCAACAACCTCACGATTTCGGTGAGCGGCGGCTTTACCTTCGCCACCGCTCTGGCGACAGGCAGCGGCTACAGCGTTACGGTGCTCACGCAGCCGGTGAGCCAGACCTGCGCGGTCGCAAACGGCGCGGGCACGGTGCGCGGGGCAAATGTTACCGGCGTAACCGTGAATTGCACCTCGCCACCCGAAGCGCGGCTCGGCAAATGGTCCGCCGTGAGTCCGGCGCCGATCGTGCAGCTGCATCTCCACCTTCTTGCCACCGGCAAGGTGTTGAGTTGGGGGGGTCCCACGGGCAAACCTCCGTACACATGGGACCCCGCGACCGGCGCGTTCACCGCGGTCCCCGCCCCCTCCGAGTTGTTCTGCTCCGGCCACGCCTTCCTCCCCGACGGCCGGCTGCTCGTCGCCGGCGGGCACAGAATCGACGGGCTCGGCACGAACGGGCTAGGCCTGCCGAACACGAACGTGTTCGATCCCGCCACCGGCGCGTGGCAAGCCATGCCAACCATGGCCAAGGGGAGATGGTATCCGACGAACACCGCGCTGCCGAGCGGCGAGGTGGTGACGATCGCTGGCTCGGACGAAACCGGCGCCACTGTACTGGTCCCCGAGGTGTGGAACGGCGCCGCGTGGCGCCGGCTCACCTCGGCAGCCCTCGACCTGCCGTATTATCCCCGCACGTTCGTAGCCCCCGACGGGCGCATCTTCTATGCCGGAGAGCAGCAGCAGTCGCGCTATCTCGACACTGCGGGTGCGGGCAGTTGGACCAACGGCCCGCTCCGCAAATTCGGAACGCGCGACTTCGGATCCGCGGTGATGTACCAGCCGGGGAAGATTCTCTATTCGGGGGGCGGCGACCCTCCGACCAACACCGCCGAGATCATCGACTTGAATCAGCCGAGTCCGACGTGGGCCTTCACCGGGTCGATGGCGTCGGCTCGCCGGCAAATGAACGCCACCCTGCTGCCGACCGGAGACGTCCTCGTCACCGGCGGCACGAGCAGCGCTGGGTTCAACGACCCCGCAGGAGGCGTGCGGACCGCTGAGCTGTGGCGTTCCGCAACCGGCACCTGGACGACGCTTGCGAGCAGCGCCGTGGTTCGCATCTACCACGGGACCGCGCTGCTGCTGCCGGATGGCCGGGTGCTCTACACGGGCAGCGGTGATGGGGGGAACAGCCCGAACGAGCTGAACTACGAGGTGTACTCGCCGCCCTACCTTTTCAACGGCGCGCGCCCGGCCATCACGGGCGCGCTGCCCCCGCGCGCCGGGTACGGCCAGATCCAGATCGTCGATACGCCGGACGGCGCCGCGATTGCGAAGGTGACGCTTATAGGGCTCGGCTCGGTGACACATGCCTTCGACCAGAGCGCGCGCCTCGTTCTCCTGAACTTCGCGCCGGTGGCCAGAGGGCTCACGATTGCTTTTCCGGCGAGCCGCACGATCGCCCCACCCGGCCCATACATGCTCTTCCTGGTGAACGCGGGCGGCGTGCCTTCGGAGGGAAGGATCATGCTGCTGCAATGAACGTGCGTGACCGTGCGCAAGTGACTTCCTAAACAAGCGCCTGGTCGTCGAGATGATCGTAGTGGTCATGCGACACGAGCACGAGATCTACCGGCGGCATCGCGCGAAGGGGAACGGGCACCGGCTGGAAGCGCTTGGGGCCGGCGAGCCGCGAAGGCGACGCGCGCGGTCCCCAGACCGGATCCGTGAGCACGCGAAGGCCGTCGATCTCGATCAGCACCGTGGAATGGCCGAGCCAGGTGGCGCGCAGCCCGCTGGCGGGCGGCCTGCCCCATGCTTCGAGCGGGTTCGACGATGGCAGCGGCCCCCGCGGCACTCGCCGGTCGCCGCCGCAGAGAAATTCGCCGAGCGTCGGCATCGACACGTTCGGGTCGCGCAATCCCGGAATGACCGGATGCACGTTGCGGAACCGCTCCCCCGCCCAGAGCGGCGACGCCTTGATCCGCTCGAGCCGCGCGCCTTCCGGTTTTCTGCCGAGTGACTTCATGTAGAACGATATGCGGAAATAGTCGCTGCTTGCAAGATCCCCCTCGCCTACTGCAACATGTCTGCAGCCACTGCCAACAGGGATTGACGAGCGAGATGGAACGCCGAAATATCGTAGCCCCGAGCAGCAACACCGGAAATCAAACGCCCTCGCCAGATCTTCCCGGTACCACGGCCATGATGCAGCAGTACCTGCGCATGAAAGCGCAGTACCCGGACATATTGCTCTTCTACCGCATGGGTGATTTCTACGAGCTGTTCTACGACGACGCGGAACGCGCCTCGCGCCTGCTCGACATCACCCTCACGACGCGAGGCAATTCGGCGGGCGCGCCGATCAAGATGGCGGGCGTGCCTTATCACGCGGTTGACCAGTACCTCGCGAAGCTGGTTCGCATCGGCGAATCGGTGGCGATCTGCGAGCAGATCGGCGATCCCGCCACTTCCAAGGGACCGGTCGATCGGCAGGTGACGCGCATCGTCACCCCGGGAACGCTCACCGACTCGGAGCTGCTCGAGGAGAAATCGGACAATATCCTGCTCGCGCTCGCACATACCAAGGGCGCGGTCGGGCTCGCCTGGCTCAATCTCGCGAGCGGCGATCTGCGCGTTACCGAAATTGCGCCGCACCTGGTCGAAAATGAATTGCGCCGTATCGGTCCGGCGGAGATTCTCGCGGCAGAGGGCACGACGCTCGCCGGTTTCGCGGTGACCCGGCTTCCGGAATGGCACTTCGAATTCGAGGCCGGCCGGAAGATCCTGCTCAAGCAACTCGGGGGAGCGAGCCTCGCGGGATACGGCTGCGAAGACCTGGAACCCGCGATCGGAGCCGCAGGCGCCTTGCTCGAGTACGCGAGGAAGACGCAAGGGCAAGCGCTGGCGCACGTCGCGGCGGTGATCCCGGAGCGCGCGGGCGAGTACCTCCGCATGGACGCGGCGACGCGG
>DATHJM010000235.1:0-6551 GCA_035489775.1 Burkholderiales bacterium | reverse complement strand
GAAAAGGAGGATATTCCATGTTGCCCGCATCGTTCCGACCCCTTGTCTCTCTCAGTTCCGCCCTCGCCTGTGTGCTGATCGCCAATGCCGCGCAGGCGCAGCCCCCCGCCCCGCCGCCCTCCTGGCAGCAAGGTCGCAGCGCCGAGCAGGAGAAATCGCCCCTGCACCCGTTCGCGCCCCACTTGGCGGGCCGGGCAGTAAAGGACCTTCCGGTCAACACGCTCAAGGTGCCGGCCGGCTTCAAGGTCGAGGTCTGGGCCGAAGGCATTCCGGAAGCGCGCTCGCTCGCGCTCGGCGACAAGGGCACGGTGTTCGTCAGCAACCGCAACGCCAAGAACGTGTACGCCGTGGTCGACCGCGGCGGCAAGCGCGAAGTGAAGACGATCCTCAAGGGCCTCAACTCTCCCAACGGGATCGCGTTCCGCAAAGGCACGCTCTACGTCGCCGAGCGCCATCGCATCACGCGCTACGACGGCATCGAGGCGAGCCTCGATAACGCACCCGAGGGCAAAGTCGTGGTGGACGGCCTCGATCCGCAGAACCAACCCGGCCACTTCTGGAAGTTCCTCGCGATGGGTCCGGACGGCAAGCTCTATTACAACGTCGGCGCTCCCGGGAACATCGTCATGCCGTCCTACTTCCAGGCGGCGATTTCGCGCGTCGACCCGAAGACCGGCGCCGTCGAGGAATACGTGCAGGGCGTGCGCAATTCGGTCGGCTTCGACTGGCATCCCAAGACCAAGCAGCTGTGGTTCACCAACCACGCCCGCGATTGGCTGGGCGACGATTCACCGAACGACACGCTTCACCGTGTTGCGAAGAAGGGAGTTCATTTCGGCTATCCCTACTGCCACCAGGGAGACACCCTTGATCCCGAGTTCGGCAAGAGCCGCTCGTGCAAGGACTTCACGCCGCCCACGCTCAAACTCGGCGCCCACATCGCGCCGCTCGGCATGCGCTTTTACACCGGCAAGATGTTTCCGGCCGAATACCAGAACAACATCTTCATCGCCATGCACGGTTCGTGGAACCGCAGCACCAAGCAGGGCTACAACGTCACCCGCGTAACCTTCGACGCGAAGGGCAAGGCGAAGATGCGGCCCTTCCTCACCGGCTTCCTGCAGGACGAAAAAGCCGACCCGCCGATGTGGGGCCGGCCGGTCGACGTGCTGCAGATGAGGGACGGCTCGCTGCTCGTCTCCGACGATTACAACGGTATCCTCTACCGAGTGAGCTATAAGAAGAAGTGAGCGACAAGTCCTCCCCAACTCGGGGAGGAGCGGCAGCAGCGGCGGCGTTTGCCGTCGCGCTGCCGCTCTTCTTTTGCGCCCGCGCGATCGCTGCAGATCCGCAGGTCTGCGCAGCCTGCCACGGCCCGGAGGGCAATTCGGTCATCCCGACCAATCCGTCGATCGCGGCGCAGCCGGCGCAGTCGATCACCCTGCAGCTGTTCCAGTTCCGCGAAGGCAACCGCAAGGATCCGCAGATGACGCCGATGGCGGCGAACCTCTCCAACCAGGAGATGAACGAGCTCGCGGCGTATTTCTCGAAGCAGAAGGCGGCGGCCCCGTCGCACAAGACCTCGCCGGAGAACGCCGCAGCCGGGCCGAAGCTCGCCCGACAGTTCAACTGCGTGCAGTGTCACGGACCGGCGCTACTCGGCTTGCAGCACATTCCCCGGCTTGCAGGCCAGCAATTCGAATATCTGAGAACGCAGCTGCGCGGCTTCAAGGCGCATACCCGCGCCGACCTCGACGGCAACATGACCGCAGCCGCCGAGGTTCTTTCGGAAAACGACGTCGAAATACTCGCCGACTATCTTTCCGGCCTCACCTCGTCCCGGGATTGATGAGCAGGAGCCCAATTTGCTGCCCTACTTGGCGTGGAAGGGGCGTCCGCGTATATTCGGGGAAAGCCGGACAGGCCGCCGCAGCGGCTGGAAGCGTTTTAGGGATGAAACTTCACAGGAGGGAAATCGATGAAAGTCTTTGCATCAGTCACTCTGGGAGCCGCGCTCGCATTGGCGGGACCCGCTTCGGCGCAGGAGAGATACAGCTTGTCGATCGCAACCGGCGGCACCGGCGGCGTGTACTACCCGCTGGGCGGCGGGATGGCGAACATCCTTTCCAAGTACGTGCCGGGCCTGCAAGCCACGGCAGAGGTGACCGGCGGCTCGGTGGACAACCTCAAGCTCATCGCGAGCGGCAAGCCCTACATCGCGTTTTCCATGGCGGACGCCGGGCAGGACGCGTACCGCGGCGAGGACAAGTTCAAGGGCACCAAGGTGCCGCTGCGCACTCTCATGGTTTTGTACCCCAATCGCATGCACGTAGTCACGATCGATGGCATCGGCATCACGAGGATGGCGGACCTGAAGGGCAAGCGCGTCTCGACCGGTTCACCGGGCAGCGCGACCGAAGTCATGGGCTTTCGCGTCATCGAGGCGGCGGGTCTCGACAAGGATCGCGACATGAAGCGCGAGCGGCTCGGTGTCGCCGAGTCGGTGAACGCTATCAAGGATCGCAAGATCGATGCCTTCTTCTGGGTAGGCGGGCTGCCGACCGCGGCCGTGACCGACCTCGCTAACACCCCCGGCGTCAAGATCAAGCTGATCGACCATGCCGACGCCGTCGCCGCGATGAACAAGAAGTACGGCCCGCTCTACATCGAGGACGTCATCCCGAAGGCGACTTACAGGGGCATGGACGTGGACAATCGCCAGGCCACAGTGTGGAACATCCTCGTTTCGCATGAGAACCTGAGCAACCAGACCGCCTACAACATCGTCAAGACCATCTTCGACAAGCGCGACGACATGATCGCCGTGCACAAGGAAGCGGAGAATTTCAGGCTGGAGAACCAGAAAGCCGCCGCCTCGCCGATTCCTTTCCATCCAGGCGCGGTCAAGTATTTTGCGGAGCGGGGCGTGAAGATGCGTTGAAGCCGGCGCGGCCCGCGGGGCGCGGGTCCAGCTCTGCGGACGGAGGCAAGCGCGCCGTTCATCTGGCGGTGAGCAATCCCACCGGGATCCGTTTCGGCGTATCCTGAACCCGGTAGTTGGCAACAGGGGTCCTACGTTGCTCAAAGCGCTATCGATCGCAGGATGCTTCGCCGTTCTCGCCGGATGCGTGGTGGCGCCTCCTGCGCCTTTACCGGCGGACCTCCTGTGGCAGGATCAAGCGTTTGACTATGATGCGGCAGTGGTCTCGGTCAGGAAACGAGATCTTTTTGAGCTTGAAGCCGGGCTTCTATCGAAGCTGCAAGATCCAGGCGTTCAGAATTCCAGTATTCAGAATCGTCTGCATCATTTCATCTCACTTCTATTCGGCCCGCAGACCAAGGATTTTCCTTATTCTGGAGGCCACTCGACAGTCGCAGCAGAAACGTGGCGTCGAAAGAGCGGCGATTGTCTTTCGCTGACCGTCCTGGCCTATTCCATGGCGAAAGCTCTGGACATGCACGTACAAATGCAGGAGGTGCGCGTACCGGTGGTGTTCGACCGGCGCGGCGGTGTCGAATTCCTCAATCGGCACGTCAATGTACTCATTAGAGGCGTTGGACAGGTCTACCTCAAAGATGGATCAATGCGGTCAGGTAACGTGATCATCGATTTCGAACCCCAGATCGCCTCGCAAGGAGAGGGTCTGGCCTTGTCGGACAATGGCATTCTTGCGCGCTTTTATAACAACATCGCGGCGGAGTATCTGGCGCAAGACGAGTTGACTCTGGCTTATGCTCACTTCAAGGCCGCGATACTTGCGGACCCGGGCTATTCACCGAGTTACAGTAATTTGGCGCAGCTCTATAAGCGCAGAGGCTTCCTTCAGAGCGCGGAACAATTGTTATTGCACGCAATTGCGCTCAACGATGATGCGGACATTGCATTGCGGTCCTTGCATCAGCTGTTGGTATCCCAAGGTCGCGAATCGGAGGCTTTGAAGTATTTGGAGATTCTGCAGGCAAGACAGGACAAGGATCCCTATTACTGGCTCGGCGTGGGACTCCATCACCTCCAGGAAGGGAATTATAAAAAGGCCGTTAACGCTCTCGAGCATGCGCAAGCCCTGACCAGAGGATTCCAGGAAGTGCACCGCTACCTCGCCATTGCCTATTGGCGAGCCGGCAAGCAGCCTCAGGCGGAGAATCAACTTTCAGTGTTGGCATCATTGAAGTTCGACGATTCTGGGCTCGCCGCGCTGAGAAGAAAAATCAACAAGACCTCTGATGATCGGCGGCTTGCGCCGCCACCCGAATGAGCGTCTGCTGGAAGAAGGTTCTGGCGCAGTCCCGAGCGTGCTAGCATTGCCGCCGAGGAGGCGGGATGAGCCAGATCGCGAAACCGGCAGCCGATGAGCCGGTCATCGATGCCGAGGCGCTGAAAAAAGCCGAGGAGTTCATCGAGGAGGAAGAGGGCGCGAGCAACAAGCTGCGCGGCGCCCTCGGCGTTTTCGCTTCCGCGACGGCGGTGGTGATGTCGCTGTTCCACCTCTACACCGCATACGCGATCGTGCCGGCGCAGGTGCTTCGCCCGGTGCACGTCGCTTTCGTGCTGTTCCTCAGCTACCTGCTGTTTCCCGTCTCGAAGCGCTACCGCCACCGCATCATGTGGTGGGACTGGGCGGCCGCGTTCGCCGCCGTCGCGGTGATCGCCTACGTTCTCCAGGGCGGCGACGATATCTGGGACCGCAACACGTCGCCGGACAACTGGGACATCGTTTTCGGCGTGGCGTTGATCCTCCTGATCCTCGAAGGCATGCGCCGCGCCTCCGGCTGGGTCATGCCGATCGTGGTCGGCTCCTTCATCCTCTACGCGCTCTTCGGCGAGCAGCTTCCCGGTTCCTGGGCGCACCGCAGCTACGAAGTCGGGCGTCTCGTGGGACACCTGTACATGACGCTCGAAGGCATTTTCGGGGTCGCCGTGGATGTATCTTCATCGCTCATCATCCTGTTCACGATCTTTGGGGCGTTCCTCCAGTTTTCCGGGGCGGGCAAGTTCTTCATCGACTTCTCGTTCTCCGCCATGGGAGGCAAGTCCACCAGCGCCGGCCGCACCGTGGTCCTCGCGTCGTTCCTGCTCGGCGGTCCCTCGGGGAGCGGTGTCGCGACCACCGTGACTCTCGGCTCGGTCGCCTACCCGATGCTGGTGAGGGCGGGCTACGGGAAAAACGCGGCGGGCGGGCTGCTCGCAGCGGGAGGCCTGGGCGCGATCATCTCTCCGCCCGTCCTCGGTGCCGCGGCCTTTCTCATCGCCGAGTTCCTGAAGATCTCCTATCTCGACGTGCTGCTGATGGCGACGATCCCGACCTTGCTCTACTACTTCGCGTTGTTTCTCATGGTCGAGATCGACGCGCGCAAGTTCGGCATGAGCACGGTGAAGTACGTGCAGGTCGAGTCGCTGTGGAGTTTGACGAAAAACTACTGGTTCCACTTCCTGTCGCTGGTTTCGATCGTCGTATTCATGCTCATGGGATATTCGCCCGTGCTGTCGGTGTTCTGGGCCACGGTCACGGCGTTTGCGACGAGTTTTCTGCACCGCGACTGCGCCCTGTTCTCCTATGACCTGTTCCGGGGACGCGAGCCCCTGGTGAAGGGAATCTTCGGGTCGAAGTTCTTCAAGGCGCTCGAGGCGGGCTCGACCGGGGTGCTCAACGTCGCAACGACCTGTGCCGGCGCGGGCATCATCGTCGGCGTGGTGACGCTCACGGGTCTGGGCCTCAAATTCAGCTCGATCATCATCGAGTACGCCGGAGGCTCGCTGCTGCTGACGGCGATCTACACTTCGCTCATCGTGTGGATCGTGGGCCTTGCCGTCCCGGTGACCGCGTCATACATCATCTGCGCGGTGATCGCGGCGCCGGCGATGATCAAGCTGGGCGTCCCGGATTTTGCGGCGCATATGTTCATCTTCTATTACGCAGTGCTCTCCGAGGTGTCGCCGCCGACCGCGCTCTCGCCCTTCGCCGCTGCGGCGATCACGGGCGGCGATCCATACCGCACCACGCTGCAATCCTGGAAATACACCATGCCCGCGTTCCTCGTGCCCTTCATGTTCGTGCTCGATCCGTCCGGCGTCGGGCTCCTCCTCACCGGTTCGATCAAGACGCTCGGCAACGCCGATTGGGGCTCGATCGCGCTCGTAACGATCACCGCTGCGCTGGGTATCGCCGCGCTCGCGGGCGGCGTACAAGGTTGGCTGTTCAAGCGCACGACCTGGATCGAACGGGTGATGTTGATCGTCGCGGGGCTGGCGCTCGTGTATCCGACAACGACGGCCGATATCGTCGGCCTGGGCCTGTTCGCCGCGGTCGTCGCGATCCAGCTCGTGCGCATTCGCGCCGCGCGCCAGCCCGCGTGACCCTCATGAACCGCGCGCGCATCGCAAGCGCAGAGTATCAGGCGAAACTGCCGACGCCCCTTCGCGCTGCTCGGTATCCGCACCGAGGGCGATGTGCTCGCGGAAATCACGTTCCTGCCGAAATCGGGCGGACCCTTTGCGCCGCGGGACCGGCTTGCGGCACGGGCGTGCGCGCAAATCGAGCGCTACCTCGAAG
>DATHJM010000234.1:0-16881 GCA_035489775.1 Burkholderiales bacterium | reverse complement strand
CGCAGCAACCTCGAGCTGCGGCCGCACTCGGACATCACCGCGATGATCTCGCTCGCCTGCTGGCACAAATCGCAATCGGGCGGCGCCTCGATCATCGTCAGCGGCGTGACGGTGCACGATGAGATACGCAGCCGCGCGCCGCAGCTGCTCGAGCCGCTCTACCGCGGCTATCACTACCACCGGCTGGGCGAAGAAGGCCCGGGCGAGGAGCCGGCCACGCCCTACCGCACCCCGGTGTTCGCCAACCGCAACGGGCAACTCTCGTGCCGTTACCAGCGCTCGGGCATCGCCGCGGGCCAGCGCGAGCGCGGCGTGCCGCTCGAGGAGCGCGACCTCGAGGCCCTGAATCTTTTCGATGAGATCGCGGCGGCGCCCGAGAGCCGCCTGGCGTTCTTCCTCGAGCGCGGCGACATGATCGTCATCAACAACTACACCGTGATGCACGCGCGAACGCGCTTTACGAACTTCCCCGAGCCCGAGAGGCAGAGGCGCCTGGTGCGGCTGTGGTTCGACTCCGAGGATTTTCGCGACGTGCCGCGCGAGTTCAACCTGTTCGCCGAGAACGGGATCCCGAAGCAGGAAGGCCGGCGCGCGACCTTCGACTTCAAGAAGCTGTACCGCGACGATCCGGTCGCGACCGGCGGCGTTCCCGATCTCAAGGTGAGCGACGGCGAAGCGGCGCACAGGCGCTGATCGGAAAGACTTCGAGGGAAAACGATGAAGAATCTGGCGCGATGCCTGGCGCTCGCCACCGCGCTCGCGTCCTACGCGGCCGCGGCGCAGACATTCCCGAATCGGCCCGTGCGCCTGATGGTCCCGTTTCCTCCGGGCGGGGCGACCGACATCATCGGGCGCCTGGTGGCGGCGAAGATGCAGGAGGTGTGGGGCCAGCCGGTGGTGATCGAAAACAAGCCCGGCGCAGGCACCGTGGTGGGGACCGATTACGTCGCCAAGTCCGCGCCCGACGGTCACACGCTCGGCACGGTGGTCACCGCCTACGTCATCAATCCGAGCCTGCGCACCGACCTGCCCTACAACACGCTTAGGGACCTCGCGGGCGTAACCCAGGTCTCGGTGCAGCACCTGGTGATGACGGCGCATCCCTCGCTGGAAGCGAACACCATCCCCGAGCTCATCGCGCTCGCGAAGAAGAATCCGGGCAAGCTCGCTTACGCGACTCCGGGAAGCGGCACCGCGATGCACCTGTCGGTGGAGCTGCTGAAGACGACCGCGGGCATCGACCTGGTGCACGTGCCCTACAAGGGGGGCGCTCCCGCGCAACAGGACGTCATGTCCGGGCGCGTGCCCATCCTGATGGACGTGCTCTACGCCGTGCAACCGCTCATCAAGAGCGGGAGAATCAAGGTGCTCGCGCTGCTTTCCCCGCAGCGCGCCCCCGAGTCTCCGGAATATCCCGTCGTTGCCGAGGCCGTGCCGGGAGTGAGCGCACTCTCCATTGTCGGAATCGTCGCTCCGGCGGCGACTCCGCGCGAGCTCGTGAACCGGATCAGCGCCGACATCGCCCGCGCGGTGAAATCCTCCGACCTCACCGGCCGCATGAAACAACAAGGGATGGAGCCGGTGGGTTCCACCCCCGATCAGTTCGACGCGGTGATCCGCGCCGAGATCGAGAAGTGGGCGAAGGTGGTGAAGATCTCCGGGGCAAAAGCAGACTAGCGGCTCACGGCTTGATCAGGCCGATGCGGCGCAGGATCTCCGTGTGCAGCCTGTATTCGCGCCAGAGATCCGCGCGCAGCTTGTCCCCGGGACGGTAGTCGACGTCCACGCCGCGCGCGGTCATCGTGGTCGCGAACGCGGGATCGTCCATTACCGCCTTGGCCGCGTCGTGCAGGTACTTCACGGCCGGCGCCGGCGTGCCCTTGGGCGCGACCAGCAGATACCACACGCCGTTGGCGACGTCCCAGCCTGCTTCTTTCGCGGTCGGCGTATCCGGGAACGCGGCGTGGCGCGACGGCTGAAACATCACCAGGGCACGCATGCGCTTGCCGTCGACCAGCGCCTTGGCCTCGCCGGGCTGCGCGACCACCGCCTCGATGTGCCCGCCCAGGAGCGCCGGCGACGATTGCCCCCAGCCCGCGTAAGGCACATGCGTGAGCTTCACCCCGGTCTGGAACATGAATTCCTCGAGGTTGAGGTGGCTGGAAGTGCCTTCGCCGGGAGTGCCGACACGCAGCTTGCCAGGGCTCGTTTTTCCTTCGCCGACGAACTCCTGGATGGTTTTCCACGGCGCATCCGAGCGCACCACGAGAAGCGGATAGTAGGCGACCACGTTGATCACGGGATCGTAGTCGTCGGGAGTCTTGTAGTTCAGGTCCCGGTTCAACTGCGGACCGATCACGAGCGACGAGAGCGGCGTGAGCACGATGGTATGGCCGTCGGGCTTCGCCTGAACCACCTCGGACACCGCGACGGCACCGCCCGCACCCGGCTTGTTGACGACGACGACGCCTTTGGGAAATTTCGGCTTCATTCCCTCCGCGACGACACGCGAGACCACATCCACCAGCCCACCCGCAGGAAATCCCGCGAGGATCGTGAGCGGCCGGTCGGGATACTGCGCGGTTGCGGGAGCCGCGAGACAGAGCGCGAGAAGCCCGGCAGGCAGATTTCGAATCATGAGATCCCCTTTGCTGGACCGCGCCTAGATGCGCGATTCCTGGTAGTCGAGGTCTTCCTCGATATGGTGCAGCACCTCGTCGCTGATCTGGTTTTCCCGCCAGAGCCGGATCAATTCCTGCCGCTCTGCCTTTACCGCCGCGTCCCGCAGGCGCCGCGCGTCGTCCGCGCCGCTGTGCCTCAGCACCAGGCCTTCGGGCACCGCGAGCGTGATTTTCTCGGCGAATTCGGCGCGGATGCGCTCGGCCAGTTCGTTGGGGATTCCGTCTTTCGCGGCCACGGCGTCGATTGCGGCTATCGCCGCCTTGCCGAGTGCCATCTGGGCGCGCTGTCGCTCCTCCTGCAGGCTCCAGTCCCTGCCGACCTTGAGCCTGCGGATAAGCGGCTTCAGGGTGAGCCCCTGCAAGACGAGCGTGACAGCGATAACGACGAAGGTGAGAAAGATGATGAGGTCGCGCTCGGGAAACGCGTTCCCGTCTTCCAGCGTCTGCGGCAGCGCGAGGGCGGCGGCCAGCGACACGATGCCGCGCATCCCGCACCAGCCCATGATGAACACCTCCCCCTCCGGGGGCGCCGTGACCTGCTCGCCGCGCGCGGCCCTCAACATGAGCGGCAGATAGGTGGCCGGATAGACCCAGGCGAAGCGCACGAAGATCGCGATCGCGCTCACGAACGTGCCGTAGAAAAAGAGCTGCCCCACCGAGTAGTCGGTGAGTCGCGCGACGATTCCAGAGAGCTGCACGCCGATGAGGATGAAGATCAGGGTGTTCAGCAGGAACACGAGCAGGTTCCAGACCGAGCGCGCGATGATGCGCATCTCGGCCGAGACGATCTCCGGAGAGTAACGGCCGCGCACGAGGCCCGCAGCGACCACGGCGAGAACGCCCGACACGTGCACCGATTCGGCGAAGATATATACGACGTAAGGCACCGCGAGCGTGGTCAGCACCTCGATGAATGCATCTCCGAGATAGCGGTGAATGAAAACGAACAGACGCCCCATCAGGAAGCCGATCGCGACGCCGCCGGCCGCCACTGCGACGAATTCCAGGCTCGCCTGCCACAGCGAGAACACACCGGTAAGCACCGTCGCCACCGCGAATTTGTATATCACCAGGCCCGAGGCGTCGTTCACCAGGCTCTCGCCCTCGAGCACGGTGGCCACGCGGCGCGGAATGTTGAGGCGCGAAAGGATGGCGGTTGCCGCGACCGCGTCGGGAGGCGAGACGATCGCCCCGAGCACGAAGCCGACCGACCAGGGAATGTCCGGTATCAGCAGCTTCAGCGTCGCGCCTACAGCGAGCGTGGTCACGATCACCAGACCGATCGCGAGCAGCCCGATCGGGCGGATGTTCGCCTTGAACTCGGTCCAGGACGTGAGCAAGGCCGTCTGGTAGAGAATCGGCGGCAATACGAGAACCAGCAGGAACTGCGGGTCGAACTGAAGCTGCGGCAGCCGCGGCACGAAGCCGAGCAGCCCGCCCCCGATCACCAGCGCGATCGGGTATGGAAACCTGAAGTGCCGCGCCACCCACCCCAGCGCCACGGCGCACATCATCAGGAACAGGACCACTTGCAGCAGGACCATGGCTGCCTCCCCTTCGGAGCCGCCATTAAATCATGCCGGGCGCTCGTGCACCATGCCACCGGCATGCGCAGCCCGGATGCCCGAGTTTGACCGCTTCACCCTCGCTTGCTAGCCTAGTGCCCCATGGAGTTCCCGCGAGCGCTCATGCGGCAATGCATCCCGGATTGACCACGCGGACCACGGCTCTCGGGCTGGCCGCGCTGGTGATCGCCTCGGCCCTGGGCTACTGGGGCGTCAGTGCTTACCGCAAGGGCCAGCTGCAAAAAGCCGTGACCGCGCTCGTGAAGGATTCCAGCGAGCGGCTGCAAAAGGCCCTCGCCGTCGAAACGGGAGCGGTGCGCGAAGACGCCGCTCAGATGGTGGGGAAGCTCGATGACCAGGCGCAGGAAGTGGACAAGCACGTGATCGAGTTGCGCGGCATGAGCGCTTCGCCCAACCCGGCGCTGGTCTACGCTGCGGAAGAGTACATGCTCACCGTGAGGCAGATCCTGCGCAACCAGGCCGCGAGCCACCGCTATCGCATCCAGGTGTCGGCCAGCGAACGGGCGCTGCGCGATCATATGCGCACGGCGAACCGGCGCTCGGGGACCTGGATCCAGGAAGCGCTGCGCGCCAAGGATCGCATGGAGAAGGAGTATTTCGATTACCGGCTCTCAGTCGATGCGTTCGGCAGGCTGCTCGAGTCCTATCCCGCGACCCGGTCGAAGCTTGCGCTGCAAGTGAACCCGGGCCTGCTCGCCGATGAGGCCGCCGCCAACGCCCGCAAGCGCGCACTCGCCAATTCGAGGCGCATCGCCGACGACGTGGAGCGGGCGAGGCAGCTCGCGGCCGTGCGCTGATCACACCGAGGGAACGAACCCATGAGCTCATCCGGAAAAGTCGCCATCGTCACGGGCGCAGGCAGCGGTATCGGGCGCTCGGTCGCCCTCGCGTTCCTGAAAGACGGTTACCGCGTTGCGCTCGCCGGCAGACGCAAAGACAAGCTCGACGAGACCGCGAAGGACTCCGCAGCGGGAGAGCGTGCTCTCGTCGTCCCCACCGACGTTACCGACCAGAAATCGGTGCGCGCCTTGTTTGCCGCTACGAAGGAAAAGTTCGGCAGGCTCGACGTGCTCTTCAACAACGCCGGCATCGGCACTCCGGGCAGCATCATGCTCGAAGACTTGACGCTCGAGCAGTGGCAGGGGGTAGTGAACACCAATCTCACCGGCATGTTCCTGTGCACGCAGGAGGCGTTCAAGATCATGAAGAGCCAGACCCCCCGCGGCGGGCGCATCATCAACAACGGCTCGATCTCGGCGCACGCGCCGCGTCCGAACTCGGCGCCCTACACCTCCACCAAGCATGCGGTCACCGGGCTCACCAAGTCGAGCGCGCTCGACGGCAGGAAGTACGACATCGCCTGCGGCCAGATCGACATCGGCAACGCGCGAACGCCGCTCGCCGCGCGAATGGCCGACGGCGTTCCGCAGGCGAACGGCGAGGTCAGGCCGGAGCCGCTGATGGACGTGGACCACGTCGGCGCGGCGGTGCTGCACATGGCGAACCTGCCGCTCGAGACCAACGTGCAGTTCATGACGATCATGGCGACCAAGATGCCCTTCGTCGGTCGCGGTTGAAACGGGAGGGGACGTGAAAGTCACTACACGACGCGAATTCCTCGGCGGAATGGGCGCGCTTGGCGCGCTCGGCGTGAGCGGCTGCGCCGGGCTCATGAGCGGGAGCGGGTCGGCCGGCAGGCTGCCCGAGCAGGGCGAAGTCCTTATCCGCAATGCTTACGTCATGACCATGGACTCGAGCTTGGGGGACCTGCCCGACGCGGACGTGCACGTGAGGCAGGGCGCGATCGTCGCGGTCGGCCGCAACATTCAGGCGAGCGGGGCGCAGGTGATAGAAGGCCGCGGCATGATCGTTCTGCCGGGCTTCATCGAGACGCACTGGCACATGTGGAACACGCTCTTGCGCAGCATGTCGGGCGACAAGCGCGAGCACGGTTACTTCCCGACTGCGGCGGCCCTCGGCAAGATCTATCTCCCCGGGGACATGTACCAAGGCACCCGGCTTTCCGCCGTGGAAGCGCTGAACGGCGGCATCACCTTCGTTCACGACTGGTGCCACAACATCCGCGGACCCGAATTCGCCGACGCGAACCTGCGCGCGCTCAGGGAATCGGGCATCCGCGGCCGCTTCTCCTACGGCGCGCCGCAAGCGCACCCGGCGGGTGAGACGATCGACCTCGCCGACTTCGAGCGGAAGCAGGCCGACTGGAGGAATTATTCGAATGAGGGCCTGCTGTCGCTCGGGCTCGCCTGGCGCGGCGCGTTCAACGACCCGAAGTCCATGGTTCCGAACGATGCGGCCCGAAGGGAGTTCGCCGCCGCGCGCAAGCTCGGCCTGCCGATCTCGATCCACGTGAGCAACGCGCGCGCCCGCGCTGGGCAGATCGCCGCGCTCGCGAAGGAAAACCTGCTCGGCCGCGACGTGCAGTGCATCCATGCGATCTGGGTCACCCCCGAGGAAATCCGCGCCCTGGCCTCCGCCGGCACACCGGTGAGCTTTTCGCCCTACACCGAACTGCGCATCGGTTTCGGCTTTCCGCAGACTGGCGAATTCCTTGCGGCCGGCGTCACGGTCGGGCTGTCGGTGGACACGACGGCACTTTCCGGAAACGCCGACATGTTCGCAATAATGAAAGTCATCCAGAACATCGAGAACAGCCGCAGCGAGAACGAATTCAAGCTTCCGGCGCGCCGCGTCCTGGAGCTCGCGACGATCGAAGGCGCGCGCTCGATGGGCGTGGATGACCGCGTGGGTTCGCTCAAGGCCGGCAAGCGCGCCGACCTCATCATGGTAAACACGCGCGAGGCAAACCTCGGGGTCTTCAGCGAGCCCGCGCACATGCTGGTGGAGGCGGCGCAGCCCTCCAACGTGGACACCGTGATGGTCGACGGCCGCATCCTCAAGCGCCGCGGCAGGCTCACCGCGGTCGATGTCGAACAGGTCGTGAGCGAAGCTTCGTCGGCCCTCTCCGCGGTAAGAAAGCGAGCGGGCTGGTGGTGAAGGTACTCCTGGTAGATCCACAGTGAGCTCAACCGACCCGCGCGGAATCACCCTTTCACCGGGGCTCGTGTCCACTTCGAGCGACGAGGTCGAGCGCGTGCTGAGCGCGCTGGTGGCGCGGCGCGAGCCGCTCGCGACGCGTCTCGCCGGCGGCGCCGACTCGCGGTGGAAGCTGCGCCTGGTCGACCCGATGAGGCAGTACATCGTCGTCGAGCCGCTTTCGGGCGGGAGCGCGATCCCGGCGCTGCTCGAGCGCCAGCAGGCGACCTTCGTCGCCGAGTTCGGCGGGATGCACATCGAGTTCCCCGCCTCCGATCCGGTGCTCGTCACCGAGGAGGGGACGCGCGCGGTCCGCATGGGCTTCCCCAAGGTCACCGTGAGCCGCCAGCAGCGCTCGTACCCGCGTGCGCCTGTGCCCCTGGGCATGCCCGTGCACTGCGCGATCCCGGCCGGAGCCGGGGTGGCGCTGGAAGGGCAGATCATGGACATCAGCGAAGGCGGGCTGGGGCTCCTCGTCCGCGGCGCCTACCTCGTCCCGGCGCCCGGCACGCTGATCAAGGGCTGGCAAATCGAGCTCCCGAAAAAAGGCACCGTGAGCGTAGACCTGGAAGTGCGGCATTGCCGGCCCCTGGCGCTCCCCGACGGAGCGAGCGCGCAGCGCTGGGGCTGCCAGTTCGTCAATCCCTCCGGCGAAGTGAAGGAGCTGATCCGGTTGTTTGCGAGCTAGCTCGCTCCGCGCGCCACGGAGATTTGCACGCGGCCGGCCTTTTGAGACAATTGCGCCTTTTGCGCGCGCCCACCCGTTCTTCCCCATGAGCGAAAAAACCATCCGGCGCGAGGACGCGCACCTGCTGACCGGCAAGGGCCGCTATACCGCGGACTGGAATCTCCCCGGGCAGCTTTACGGCTTCTTCCTGCGCTCCGAGCGCGCGCACGCCGAGATCGTCTCGATCGAGGTGAACGCCGCTGCGGCTCGTCCCGGCGTGCGCGCAGTGCTGACCGGCGCCGATTACGCGGCTTCCGGATGGAAGTCGCTCCCCGGCGGCGTGAGTTACGAAGGCGTGGGAGGCCAGAAGCAGAAAAAACCTTTCTGGCCCGCGCTCGCCCAGGGCAAGGTTCACTACGTGGGCCAGCCGGTCGCGCTGGTCGTTGCCGACAACCCGGCGCTCGCCCAGGACGCGGCCGAGGAAATCGCGGTCGAGTACCGCGATCTGCCCGCTGCGATCGGTTTCGACGCAGCCACGAAACCGGGCGCGTCGCAGCTGCACGCGGACATTCCCGGCAACCTCGCCTTCGAATACGAATCGGGCGACCGCGCGGCGGTGCAAGCCGCGTTCGCCGGCGCGGCGCTGAAGTCCCGGCTCACGGTGCGCAGCCAGCGTCTCGTCGGCAACCCGATCGAGCCGCGCGCCTTTCTCGCGAGCTTCGATGCGGGCAGCGGCGTCTTCACCGTCTATTCCCCGAGCCAGGGATTGAACGGCATGCGCGGATTTCTCGCAGCGGCCACCGGGCTCCCCGGAGAGAAAATCCGCGTCATCACCGAGCTGGTGGGCGGCAGCTTCGGCATCCGCAGCTACTCCTACGCCGAGCACGTCGCGGTGATGCTCGCCGCGCAAAAGCTCGGCCGCCCGGTGAAATGGGTGGCAACGCGCTCGGAGATCTTCCTTTCCGACAACCATGGTCGCGGGCTCACGCTCGCCGGAGAGCTGGCGCTGGCCCGCGACGGAGAGTTTCTCGCGCTGCGTTTCGAGGACACGGCGGACCTCGGCGCCTTTTCAACCCCTTTCGGCCCGCAGATCGGCTCGCGCAACATCACCATCACCATGGGCGGCGTGTACCGCATCCCGGGGATGCACGCGCACACGCGCTGCGCCTATTCGAATGCCGTGCCGGTTTCCGCCTATCGCGGCGCCGGCAGGCCCGACATCGCCTGCGCGATCGAGCGGCTGGTCGATCGTGCCGCGGCCGAGCACGGTTTCGATCCGATCGAGTTGCGGCGGAAAAATTTCATTCCGCCGGAGGCGATGCCTTATAAAACCGCGAACGGCACGACCTACGACTGCGGCGAGTTCGAGAAGGTGATGGACCAGGCGCTGGAGCTTGCCGACTGGAGAGGTTTCCCCGCGCGCCGCGAGCGGTCCAGGCGCGAAGGCAAGCTGCGCGGCATCGGCGTCGCGACCTTCCTGGAGGCGAGCGCGGCCGGGCTCGCGCCCAAGGACCAGGCGTTCGCGCGCTTCGACAAGGCGGGCATCCTGCACGTGAGTTGCGTTTCGCAGTCCACCGGCCAGGGCCACGAGACCGCGTTCGTGCGAATCTTGAGCGAAGGCCTGGGTGTGACCGGCGAGCGCATCCGCATCCACGAGGGCGACCCGGACATGACCGTCGTGGGCAACGGCACCGGCGGCTCGCGCTCGCTCTACGGCGCGGGCAGCGCGGTGAAACTCCTGGGACCCAAACTGATAGCGACCGCAAGTCCGCACGCCGCGGCCGTCCTCGGCGCGGAGGCCTCGGCGGTCGAATACCGAAGCGCCGCGTTTCACGCGGCGGGCAGGAGCATCGGCTTTTTCGATCTCGCGCAAAAGCTCGCGGGCCAATCACCTCACCCCATGGACTGCGTCGCCGAAGGCACCTTCGGCGCGACCTTTCCCAATGGCTGCCACATCGCGGAACTGGAGATCGATCCCGACACCGGCGTCGTCGATATGGTCAACTACGCGACCGTTGACGACATCGGCAACGTGGTCGATCACACCAGCGTCGAAGGCCAGGTGCACGGCGGCGTGCTGCAGGGCGTAGGGCAGGTGCTCGGCGAGCACGCGATCTACGACAGCGAGACGGGGCAACTGCTCGCGGGCAGCTTCATGGACTACCCGATGCCTCACGCCGACTTGATGCGCGCCATCCGCTGCGAAGACCACCCCGTCCCGACCAAGGCGAACGCGCTCGGCGCCAAGGGCGTAGGCGAGTCGGGAACCTCGGGAGCGCTGGGCGCGACCATGAACGCGATCCTCGACGCCGTGCGGCCCGCGGGCATCACCGACTTCGACATGCCGGTGACGCCGGACCGGCTGTGGCGGGCGCTGCGGGAAGCGCGAAACAAAGCAGCGTGATTGAAGTTATTCCCGCAGCAAATCAACAAGGGATCAGTCCTTGTACTTGTCGTGATGCCGGATCCAATCGAGTGGCGACCCTTTCTCGTCGCGGCCCTTGGGCAGCAGATCGAGATAGTTGTACGCGGTGTTCACGAGGTCTATGCCGCGCGCGTAGGCCGAGTAGGTGTGGAAGATGGCGCCCGCCGGGTCCTTGAAGAAGACGCTCGCGCCTTCGCGCTCCGTGGCGATCGGATTCTGCATCGTGTAGTTGTACAGGGCTTTCTCGCTCGCAACCTCCTCCGGCGTGAACGCAACGCCGTAGTCCCGGTTGAAGTCGTTGTCGCCGGATGAGAGCCATTTGAAGCTCCAGCCCATGCGCTCCTTGAATGCCTCGAGCTTGGGCAGCGGCGCGCGCGAGATGGCCACCATCGTCGTGTCGCGCTGCTTCAGGTGCGCGATGATGCCGTTGAAGTTGTCCGCCCAGAACGAACAGGCCGGGCAGCCCTCCTTCCAGTCGGCGCCGAACATGAAGTGGTAGACGAGGAGCTGGCTCTTGCCGGCGAAGAGATCGGCGAGCGTCTCCTTTCCCTTGGGGCCGTCGAACACATATTTCTTCTCGACCTTTTCCCAGGGGAGCTCGCGGCGCTCGCGGCTCAGCGCATCGCGCTCACGCGTGAAGGCCTTTTCCCGGACCAGGAAGCGCTCGCGCGCTTTCACCCATTCGTCGTGGGAGACGACGCGATGCGCGCTCACAGCTTCACCTCATATTCGCGCACGAGCTTCGCGTGCGTGGTCCAGAAGGGCCGCGGTTCGACGCCGTTCAAGCGGTCGCTGAGGATGCCCACGTGCGCGTCCCAACCGCCCGCGACGTTGACCATCGTCTTGCGCTGCGCGAGGCGGCAATGAGTGATGACGAGCAAGACGTCCTTGCCCCGAGGCTCAAGCTCGAACGTCACTTCCGATTCCGGGTCCGTGGCCCCGAAGGTGTAGCTCAGGAGGCGGGGGGGCGTCAGGCGCGTGATCTTGCCGGGGAAATCGCTCTTGCCCTTGGGCCGATCGGGAGGCCGTTTCTCCGAGGAGATATTGTCCTGGTCGAAGTGCAGGTCTGCCTTGCCGCCCACGCGCAGGTCGAACGTGCCGCTCGCGAACCATGTCGCGCGCTTGTCGGATTCGGTGAGGTAGGCCCAGACGCGCTCGATCGGGCCGGGAAGCAGGCGCTCAAGCCGGACCGTGCCCTGCTCGGTGGTAGTGCCGAGGTCGTTCATTTCTTGCTCCTTCTGCTTGATGAATGGGTTGATTTTTCCTTCGCGGCCGCCACCGCATCCTCCGCGCGCAACGCCGCCTCGAGGGCGTCCAGCCTCTCGGTCCAGAAGATGCGGTGACGTTCCATCCATTCCACGGCGCTCTCCATCGGTGCGGGATTGAAGGTGAGGAAATGCTCCCGCCCCGACACGCGACGGCGCACCAGCTCGGCGCGCTCGAGGATGCGGATGTGCTTGGAGACGGAATTGAGCGAGATGTCGAACGGAGCCGCAAGCTCCGTCACGCGCGCCTCGCCCCGCGAGAGGCGCTGCAGGATGGCTCTGCGGGTGGGATCCGCGAGGGCGATCAGCGTGTGGTCGAGGTTCACGGCCCAATATTAACCCATTTAGGTTAATAATGCAATAGGCCGGTGAAAACCGGGGACGGACCCGGTTTTTCATTCGTGAACGATGCGGACTTGCGGGGCGTTTTACCGAAATCAAAGGGTACGCCCGCGAGCGGGTGGTCGGAGTTAAACTATGCGGCACCGGACTCACGCACCTGGAGCATGACATGAGCGTCACACGCATCAAGAAGCAGAAATCGGTCAAGGAGCAGGTCAGCGCGGCCGAGTGGGCGAAGCGCGTCGATCTCGCCGCCGCCTACCGCCTCGTCCATCTCTACGGCATGGATGAGATGATCGCCAACCACATTTCGACCCGCGTGCCGGGCGAGGACAACGCCTTCCTCATCAATCCCTACGGGATGCTCTACGAGCAGATGCACGCCTCGTGCTTCATCAAGCTCGACCTGGACGGCAAAGTGCTCTTCAACCCGACCGAGTACGACATCAACAAGGCGGGCTTCGTGATCCACAGCGCGATCCACCGCGCGCGGCACGAAGTGGACTGCGTCATACACACCCACACCATCGCCGGCATGGCGGTCTCGGCGATGAAAGCCGGGCTGATGCCCTTCGCGCAGACCGCGATGCGCTTCATCGATATCGGCTACCACGACTACGAAGGCGTCGCGATCGACATGGAGGAGCAGGCGAGCCTGGTGCGCGACCTGGGCAACCGCGAAGCGATGATCCTGAGGAACCACGGCCTCCTGGTCGTCGGCGCGAGCATTCCCCAGGCGTTCGACAACATCTTCCGCCTGGAACGCGCCTGCCAGCTCCAGGTGGCGACGCTCTCCTGCAACACCGAGATCTCGCTGCCGCCGCGCGAGATCATCGAAGAAGCATCGCACCTCTATCAACCGGGCGTGCGCCGCAAGCTCGGCATCCTCGAATGGCCGGCGCTGATCAGGAAACTCGACGCCATCGACCCGTCGTACCGCGAGTAGATACCCCTCTCGAGCCGACTGCCCCTTGAAGGTCTACGGCGATCTGCAGTCGGGGAACTGCTACAAGGTCAAGCTGCTGCTGGCCCAGTTGGGGCTGCCGCACGAGTGGGTGCACATGAACATTCTCGAGAAGCAGACCCGGACGCCGGCTTTTCTCTCGAAGAACCCGAACGGCAAGATTCCTCTTCTCGAGATCGAGGAAGGGGTTTATCTGCCGGAGTCCGATGCCATCCTCCACTATCTGGCGGAGGGAACGCCCTTCCTGCCTTCGGAGCGGCTCCATCGCGCGCAGGTCCTGCAATGGCTCTTCTTCGAGCAGTACAGCCACGAGCCCTACATCGCGGTCGCGCGCTACATCATTCGTTACCTCGGGCGCCCGGAGAAACACGAGCCCAGGCTCCAGGAGAAGATGAGCCCGGGGTACGCCGCGCTCGAGGTCATGGAGAAGCACCTGGCCGGCCGCCGGTTCTTCGTGGCCGAGCAGTACACGATCGCCGACATCGGGCTCTATGCCTACACGCATGTCGCGCATGAAGGAGGCTTCGAGCTTTCGCGCTTTCCCGCCGTGGAGGCATGGCTAGCGCGCGTCAAGAGCCAGCCCGGCCACATCACCATGAGCGGCGAGTAGCCATGCCCAGCCAAAGGTCGAAAAGAGACAGCGCGGTGCGGGTGCGTTACCGATCGACGAAGTCTCTGCCGAAAGCGCAGGTGCTGAATCTGTACCGCTCCGTCCAGTGGTCTGCTGCCGATAAACCGGTTCATCTCATGCGCGCGCTCGAGCGCTCGCATTCCGTCGTCACCGCCTGGGTCGAGGGCTCGCTCGTGGGCCTGGGAAACGCGATTTCGGACGGAAGCCTGGTCGTGTACTACCCGCATTTCCTGGTGGCGCCCGAGTTCCAGCGCCGCGGCATTGGACGGCAGCTGATGAAGCGGCTGATGAAGCGATATCGCGGATTTCACCAGCACATCCTGATCGCCGAAGCGAAGGCGGTCTCTTTCTACCGCAAATGCGGGTTCACGCGCGCGGGCAAAACCGCTTCGATGTGGGTGTTCAAGGGCAGGGAACATGGGTAGCGGACCGGCGCCCGGCCCCGCGTTCTACGACGGCGGGTGCACGTGTCGCCAACTGCGCTATCGCATGACGTCGAAGCCCATGGTCGTTCACTGCTGTCATTGCCGCTGGTGCCAGCGCGAGGCCGGAGCTTCCTTCGCCCTGAACGCGATGATCGAAGCCGACCGCGTGCAGTTGCTCGAAGGCGAGGTCGAGATCGTCAATACACCGTCCAACAGCGGCAAAGGCCAGAAGATCGCCCGCTGCCCGAAGTGCCACATTGCCGTCTGGAGCAACTACGCGGGAGGCGGTGACGCGGTTCGCTTCGTCCGCGTCGGAACGCTCGACGAACCCGACCGCTTGCCGCCCGACATTCACATCTTTACCGCGTCGAAGCAACCCTGGGTCGTGCTTCCGCCGGACATGCCGGCTTTTGCCGAGTACTACAAGGCGAGCGAGCTGTGGCCCAAGGACAGTCTTGAGCGCCGCGCGGTACTGCAGGCTGCGAGGCCGCAGCCGAAGTAGCGCCATCGCCCGGATCACCGCTTCGGCCAGAACTCCTTCGAGGCGATTCTCGCCCCTTCGGCCATCGCCCCCACCTTCGCCCACACCACGTCCGCGTCCACCGCCGCCTGGCCGACCCAGGTCCCGTAGCCGCAGTCGCTGCCCGCGATGACGTTCTCGCGGCCGACCAATTTCGCGTAGCGCCCGATCCGCTGCGCGATCAGCTCCGGATGCTCGATGAAGTTGGTTTTCGATTCGAGCACTCCTGGAATGAGAACTTTGCCCTCGGGCAGCTTCACCGTTTCGAACACTTTCCATTCGTGGGCATGGCGGGGATTGGCGGCTTCGAACGAAATTCCGCTCGGCCGCGCGGTGAAGACGACGTCTATGATGTCGGCGAGCGGCACGTCGCAGTGGTGCGGGCCTTCGTAGTTGCCCCAGCACAGGTGCATGCGCAGCTGCTCGGGTGCGATGTTCGCGGTGGCGCGGTTGAGCGCTTCGATGTGCAGCCGCGCCTTCTTGCGGAACTCTTCCAGGGAGAGGCTCGCGTACTGGATGTGCCGGCCCATGGCGAGGTCCGGGCAATCGATCTGCAGGACGACGCCGGCCTTTGCAACCGTTTCGTATTCCTGGCGCATCGCATCGGCGATGGCGAAAAGATAGTCTTCCTGGCTGGGGTAGTGGTCGTTCCGGAAAAAAAGCCCGATCACGCCGGGCGAGGCGGCGCTCATGAACGTCTCCTGCACGTTCACTTTCGCGGCTGCCGCCTTGAGGTTGTCGACGTCGTCGCGCGCGGCCTGAGCGTCGCGCACGCCGATCGGCGCGTTGCAACCCGGCGTCTTCCTGCGCGAGCGCCCCGGGTCGCCGAACACGCGCTTGGCGAGGTTCGGGAACCCGACCAGGTCCTGGTAGACGAAAGTGTTGCCGGTGCCGCCGAAACCGTCGAGGCGGTCCTTGACGTAGGTGGCGTAGCTGGGCTTCGACATCTCGCCGTCGTTGACGATATCGACGCCTTCCCCGGCCTGCTTGTGCACGACCTCTTCTACCGCGGAGCGAATGCGCGCGCCGAGCGCCTTGTGATCGACCGGCACGCCCTCCTCCTTGGCGTACATCATGCGCACGAGATCTTCCGGGCGCGGCAGGCTGCCGGTGTGGGTGGTGAGAAAACGCTCGGTGCTGCGCTTCATGACAAGGTGGGCTGCAGAATGACCTTGCCGACGCCCGAGCGCGCGTCGACGAGGCGGTGCGCCTTCGCCGCTTCGGCGAGCGGCAGGATGCGGTCGATGAGCACGCGGTAGCGGCCTTCGGCCGCGGCGCGCAGGCCGAGTTCCACGTCCGCGGGCATGATCCGCCCGAACGACCCGATGATCGTGTTCTGGTTCAGATAGAGCTGCTTCACGTCGAGCGGCACGGTGCCGCCGCCGTGGCCGCCCGCGGTGATGAGGCGGCCGCCGCGCGTGAGCGCCGCGAAGGCCCTGGGAAAGAGATCGGGGTCGCCGATGTTCTCGAACACGACGTCGACCCCGCGCTTTTCAGTGATGCGCATCGCTTCCTCGGTCAGGTTCTGCTTGCGGTAGTTGACGCCGGCATCGGCGCCGAGCGCAATGGCCGCCTTGACGCGCTCGTCCGCGCCGGCCGCGGCGATGACTTTCGCGCCGAGGTATTTCGCGACCTGGATGCCGGCGCTTCCCAGGCCCCCCGACGCGCCCATCACGAGCACCCAGTCGCCGGATTTCAGTCCCGCGATGTCGCGCAGCAAGCTGAAGGCGACCGGCGCGTGGCGCGCGACCACCGTCGCGACCGGGAAATCGACGCCGTCGGGAATGGAGTGCGTGCACGCGACCGGGACTTTCACGTACTGCGCATACCCTCCCCAGACGTGCAGGCCGAGCACGACGGGAAACGAGTTCGCAGCCGGCGGCCGCACGAACTGCAGCGTCACGACGCGATCGCCGGGCTTGCGCGCGGTGACGCCCGGGCCGACCGCGGCGACGACGCCGGACGGATCGACGCCGAGCACGTGCGGGAGCTTGACCGGCACGGCGTACGCGCCGGATCTCACGACGAGATCGAGCGTGCGGTTCACAGACACCGCATGGACCTCGATGAGCACCTCGCCCGCCTCCGGCACGGGAGTCGGCACTTCTTCGAGCCGCATCACCTCGGGCGGCCCGAATTCGCGGATGACGAGGGCTTTCATGGTTCGGGCGCGCTACGGGATCGCGTGGGTGATGAATTCCTGCGGCACCGGCTCGCCCCACTGCGAGCGCAATCCTTCCTCCGCCGGAAGCAGCTTGGGGCGATGGCGCGAATTGAGCACGTCGGTGTCTGTCCAGTGCTCGTGCACCCGGCCCCAC
>DATHJM010000233.1:0-2984 GCA_035489775.1 Burkholderiales bacterium | reverse complement strand
GCCCGCTCCTTGGCGGTAGCCCCCAGACCGTGACGGTCACTTACACGGTTGCCCCTTCACTGCAGGGTGATGCGGTGGTTCCGCATGTCGTTTCGTCCGGCGTCGCGGGCGAAGTCGTGCTCCGCGGCCACGGACTGGCAGCGCTGACCGGCGTCACCTTCGGCGGCAACAGCGCCACAGGATTCACTCAGGTGAGCGCCACGGAAGTCCGCGCGACTTATCCGGCGTCCTTGACCGCAGGCACCTATCCGGTCCAAGTGCAAAACGGTTCGGGACCGTTCGCGTTTTCCGGCAGTCTCGTCGTGGTCGACCCGGCCGGCTATACCGCCGCAACGCTCGCCTACCCGTCGTCTCCCGGCAATTTCAGGTCGGTCGTCTACGACGCCGCACGGCAGGCCATCCTGGTGGCAACGGACACCCAGCTTCTCCGCTACGCGTTCGCCAGCTTGGCGTGGCAGGCCCCCGCGCAGTTGTCCGTCGCCAATCTCAGGGACATTACCCTTTCCAACGACGGCGCGAACCTGCTCGCGCTCACGACCGATTCGCTGAGGCAGTTCGATCCCGCGACCCTGGTACAGAGCGGAACAACCAACGGGCCGGTAAGCGGGCCTTCGCCCGTTCCGCTCAACCGGCTTGCGCTCGCCAACGACGGGATTGCCGTGGTGACGGCGGAGCAATTCGATACCTATCTCTACCCGACCGCAAACCCCGCTTTCTTCCGCTCGGCGCTCAATGGCGCCTCGTTCTCATTCGGCGCTTTGCCGGCCGCCGGCGAGAACCGATCCTTGATCGCATTCATCCAGGGGCAATTGTCGCCGGCGCCCCCGACCCTGCAATATGCCGCCTCCTCAGGGCTGCTCTCGGCCTCGAGCGTCGATCTCAACAGGATCTCGGTCAATTCTTTCGACCTCGATCCGATGCCTTCGGTGGACCGCAGCGGCACGCGGATCGCGTTCAACAGTTCCGTGGGCGATTTCTCCGGGATCAACGTATTCAACGACAGCCTAACTCAGCTGGGCGCGCTTCCGGGCACGACGGCCGCCGTGGTGTTCGCGCCCAACCCGGCGGGCGCCGCCGTTCGCGCGTACACGCTCGATTCCTGCACGCTTCGCGCGTTCAACCTGACCGCACCGCTCGTGAGCGGAAACTTCGTCGAGATCGTCGCGGCGCCCTATCCCATCACACTGGGCGCCTGCCCGGGCAATCACCCGAGGATGGCCATGACGCCCGACGGCAGCGCGGCGATTCTCGCCGGGGACCTGCAGATCGTCATCGTCCCCACGCCCTGAGGTGTGCCCCGCGACCTAGCCCCTCCTCGCAGTAAGTCTCTGATAGCCTCGGGGCGAGGAGATCGGCCACGGTCGATTGAAAGACCCGCGCTCTACTTGGGATAAAGCACCAACTGCGTGCAGCGAAACAGCGCGAGCTTGCGCCGCTCTGCGCCGTGGGTCACCGTCGCGTCCCAGACCTGCGTGGTGCGCCCCAGGTGCACGGCGCGCGCTTCGCCGTGGAGCGTGCCTTCGGCGGCGGTATTGAGGAAATTCGCCTTGAGCTCCACGGTGGTGAAGTTCTGCGCATTCGCGGGCAGGTGCGAAATGCATCCGTACCCGGCAAGCGTGTCGGCGAAAGTGACGATCGCCCCGGCATGCAGGTAGCCGTTCGGCGCGAGAAGCGCCTTGTGCAGCTCGAGCTCCCCCTTCAGCAGGCCCTCGGACACTTCCGTGATGAGAAGGCCGACGAAGCCGGGCAGGAAATCCTTGCCGAAATGGTTGAAGCCTTTGACATCGAATCCGGGCCGAAGCGGCATGATGTCTCCTTTTTGAGATGCCGCTATCATCTTGCAACGCGCCGTCTTACTCAAGAAGGGCCGGAGATCTGGAGAAACCGCGATGAGACGCAATCCGCCGTTGGCCGCGATCGCGGTACTTGCCACCGTTCTGTCCGGGCCGTCGCCCGCGCAGTCGCCCGACACGCACCGGCACCAGTTCGGCGGCGCGGACAAGTGGGCGAAGGTCTTCGACGATCCGGCGCGCGACGCCTGGCAGAAACCTCACGAAGTAATCACGGCGCTCAAGCTCACGCCTGATGCAGCCGTCGCCGACATCGGCTCGGGGACCGGATACTTCGCGGCGCGCCTTGCGCACTTCGTTCCCAAGGGGCGCGTGTACGGGGTGGACACCGAGCCGGACATGGTGAAGTACCTCACCGAGCGCGCAACGCGCGAAGGCCTCGCCAATCTTGTTTCGCTCGCCGGGACCCCGGACGACGCCCGGCTGCCCGCGAAAGTGGACCTGATCCTGATGGTCGACGTGTATCACCACATCGCCGGGCGCGAAAAATATTTCCGCAAGCTCCAGGGATCGCTGAAAGTCGGCGGGCGGATCGCCGTCATCGACTTCAGGGAGGAGGCGACGATGGGCCCGCCGAAACGCGAGCGCATCTCACCGGAGCGCGTCCGCTCCGAGCTCGCTCAGGCGGGCTACGCGCTCGCCGAGGAGCACGCGTTCCTGCCGAACCAGTACTTCCTCGTTTTCCGGACTGCAGAGCGCTAGCAGCGCAATGAGCGAAGGCATCGGATACGCGCTCGGCGCGATGCTGCTCTACGGAGTGGCGGATTTCGTATACAAGCGCGGCGCCTCCGCCGGCGCGCAGCCCCACCAATTCCTCATGGTGCAGACGTGGTTCTTCAGCTCGTTCGCGCTCCTCTACGGGCTCGTCTCCGGCACGCTTGTGTTCAACGCCGGGGCGCTGTGGGGCGCGGCGGCGGGCGTGCTGGTCGTCATCGGTTACTACAACTTCGCGCACAGCCTCAAATCGGGGTCGGTCAGCACCAACGCGACGATTTTCCGGCTGAGCTTCGCCGTCACCGTGGCCCTCGCCGTGCTCGTGCTGGGCGAGCCGCTCACCGCGCCCAAGCTCGCGGGCCTCGCGCTCGTTCTGGCAGCGGTCTGGCTGCTGCTCGCGGCGCCGGGCGCAGCGAGCGG
>DATHJM010000232.1:0-6681 GCA_035489775.1 Burkholderiales bacterium | reverse complement strand
GGACGCTTACCGCCGCACCGGCTGGAAGCACGCCGTGGCATCCTCGGGCACAGCCAAGTCGCTCGCGGCTATCCTGCGGGAATCCGATCTGTGCGAGCAGGGAATCTCCGCCGCTGCGCTCGACAAGCTCCGCGCCCAGTTCATCAAGGCGGGCGAAGTCGAAAAGCTCAAGTTACCGGGACTGCGCGAAGACCGCGTGGCGATCATCTCCGGGGGGCTCGCCATCATGTCGGCCGCTCTCGCCGAATTCGGAATCGAGCATTTGGAGGTTTCCGACGGCGCACTGCGCCAGGGCGTGCTCTATGACCTGCTCGGGCGTGTGCGCCACCGCGACATGCGCGAGGCGACCGTGCGCCAGTTCATGCGGCGCTATCAGGTGGACACGGCGCAGGGGGAGCGGGTGGCGCGGCTCGCGCAAAACATCCACGCGAGCTTGAACGACGAGCCCTCCGAAGCCGATACGGCGATGTTGCGCTGGGCGGCGAGCCTGCACGAGATCGGCATCTCGATCTCCCACGCCGGCTATCACAAGCACTCGGCGTACATTCTGGCGCAGGCCGACATGCCCGGCTTCTCCCAGAAGGAACAGGTGCGCCTGTCGCGGCTGGTGCTCGCACACCGCGGCAAGCTCACCAAGATCGAGGGTCTGCCCGAACAAAGCGCCGACTGGGCGCTCATCTTCGCGCTCAGGCTTGCAGCGCTTTTTTATCTCAGCCGCCGCGATCTCGCCTTGCCCACCCCTGTGTGCAAGGCTTCGAAAAGCGGTTTCCAGCTGACGCTGCAGCGCGCCTGGCTCGAGGAACATCCCATGACCGAGGGCGCGCTCGAAAACGAGACGGAAGAATGGCGGGCGCTGGGCATCAAACTCGAGTTGCGCAGCTCCGACAAGGAAGAGCGTCCGGCGATCGCCTGAAGGTCATGCTCGTCGGACACCGTTGCCCAGTGTCGGCGGGTACATTCGATGACCGATTTGATCACCTCGCCCGGCCCGGCGGACGAGAGACCCGGGTCGTTCAGTTCACGCGCCGCCGGTTCGTCGAGTTCGGTCGTCATGGAAGACCTCCGGATCCAAGCGTAGCCATCGCCCCGCCGACCTGATGCTATGGGAGGCGTGTTAAACGCGTGTGACGGCCGGGGAAAAACGCCGAGACGCGGGCCCGACAGTCAAGCCAGGCTGCGCCGAAAGCGATAACCGGTTCCCCGGACCGTTTCCACCAGGGAATCATGTTCGGTGGGCTCGAGTGCCTGGCGCAGCCGGCGTATGTGGACGTCGACCGTTCGTTCCTCGACAAAGACGTGATCGCCCCAGACCTCGTCGAGCAGCTGGGCGCGGCTGTAGACGCGCTCCGGATGGGTCATGAAGAAATGCAGCATCCTGAACTCGGTCGGGCCCAGGTCGATGTGGCCGGCAGCGGTGCTTACGCGATGCGCGACCGGGTCGATTTTGAGGTCCGCGATCTGGACGACGTCGTCGGTGAGCTGGGGGGCGCGGCGCCGCATCACCGCTTTGATACGCGCCAAAAGCTCGCGCGGCGAGAACGGTTTGGTGACGTAGTCGTCCGCGCCGCTCTCCAGGCCGGTGATCGTGTCCTGCTCCTGCGCCCGGGCAGTCAGCATGATGATCGGAATATCCTTGGTGCGCTGATCGCTGCGAAGCTGGCGCGCGAAGTTCACCCCCGGCGGACCCGGCAGCATCCAGTCGAGCAGCACCAGGTCCGGCAAGACTTCGCGGACCAGCGCCTCGGCTTCCGAGACGTTCGCGGCCCGCAACACCTGATGGCCGGCGTGCTCGAGGTTTACGGCGATCAGCTCCTGGATCGCCGGCTCATCTTCGACTACGAGTATCGCGCCGCCCATGATCGCCCCGCTCCTGCTCTCGTTCCACGCCGCGCTCATCAGCTGAGCGCCTCGCGCTCGACGATCTCGACTGCGGTGTGGCGCACATCCGTGCCCTTGACGATGTAGATGACGTCCTCGGCGATGTTCTTGGCGTGATCGCCGATGCGCTCGATCGCCTTGGCGATCCACACGATCTCGAGCGCAGTGGAGATCGTGCGCGGGTCTTCCATCATGAAGGTGATGAGCTGCCGCAGGATCGAGCGGAATTCGGTGTCGATCGCCACGTCCTGCCGGATGATGCTCGCCGCATCCGCCGCGTCCAGGCGCGCAAAGGCGTCGAGCGCCTGGCGCAGCATCGACAAGGCGATGTCCGCTGCGTGCCTGACGGTCGCAAAACGATGCAGGTCGGCATGCCCGCGCTCGTGAATCTGCCTGGACATGCGCGCGATCTTCTCGGCCTCGTCGCCGATGCGCTCCAGGTCGGTAACCGTCTTGCTGATCGCCATGATGAGGCGCAAATCGCTCGCCGCCGGCTGACGCTTGACGATGATGTGGCTGCAATCGTCGTCGATCTGGACCTCGCACTCGTTTACGCGAACTTCGTTTGCAATCACCTGGTCGATTAGCTCCTGATTGCCGTGCGCGAACGCTTCGATGGCCCCGCGGATCTGGGACTCCACCAGGCCGCCCATCTGCAGAACCCCCGAGCGCAAGGTCTCGAGTTCGTTGTCGTATTGCTTGGAAAGGTGTTCGCTGCCCATAGCGTCGCTCCTATTCAACCGAACCGTCCGGTGATGTAATCCTCAGTCTCTTTCTTCTTCGGCTTGATGAAAACCTCGTCGGTCACACCGAATTCCACCATTTCTCCGAGATACATGTACGCCGTGTAGTCCGAAACGCGCGCCGCCTGCTGCATGTTGTGCGTGACGATAACGATCGTATAGTCGTTCTTCAACTCGTGCACGAGTTCCTCGATGCGGCCCGTCGAGATCGGATCGAGCGCCGAGGCCGGTTCGTCCAGGAGCAGCACCTCGGGCTTGACCGCAATTCCGCGTGCAATGCACAGCCGCTGCTGCTGGCCGCCGGAGAGGCTGGTGCCGCTCTGCTTCAACTTGTCCTTCACTTCCTCCCAGAGCGCTGCTTTTCGCAAAGCCCATTCGACGCGCTCCTCCATCTCGCGCGGCGAAAGACTCTCGTATAGCCGAACGCCGAACGCGATGTTGTCGTGTATGGACATGGGGAACGGCGTCGGCTTCTGGAACACCATGCCCACTTTGGCGCGAAGGCGGTTCAAATCCTGGCTCGGATCCAAAATGTTCTCCCCGTCCAGCAGGATTTCCCCTTGCGCCTCCTGATTCGGATACAACGCGTACATCCGATTGAAAGTGCGGAGCAGCGTCGATTTCCCGCAACCGGAAGGCCCGATGAAAGCAGTCACCTTTCGTTCGGTAATATCGAGGTTGATGCTCTTGAGCGCCTGAAATTTTCCATAGTAGAAATTCAGGTTTTTCACCTGAATTTTCTGGGTGAGCGCTTGCTCGACCGGTTGCAGGACCGCAGCGTTCATGATTTCAGTATGTCGCCGTCCGGTTTCGGAAGAATACACGAGCGAACACGTTGAGAGCGAGCACGCTGAGGGTGATCAGCAAGGCGCCCGCCCATGCAAGCTTATGCCAGTCTTCGTAGGGGCTCATGGCAAACTGGAATATGACCACGGGAAGGTTGGCCATGGGCGCATTCATGTTGGATGTCCAGAACTGGTTGTTAAGGGAGGTGAAGAGAAGGGGTGCCGTCTCACCGCTGATGCGCGCAATCGCGAGCAGAATCCCCGTGATGATGCCCGCCTTGGCGGCACGCACGGTTACCAGCACGATCACCTTCCACTGCGGGGCGCCGAGCGCTGCCGCCGCCTCGCGCAGGCTGTCCGGGACCAGGCGCAGCATGTTCTCCGTCGTGCGGATCACCACCGGGACAACAATCAGGGCAAGCGCAAAGGCCCCGGCCCACCCGGAGAAGTGTCCGACGCGCACCACGTAGGCTTCATAGATGAACAGGCCCACGACGATCGACGGTGCGGACAGGAGAATATCGCTGATGAAGCGAGTCACAGGGGCAAGCCATCCCCGGCTGCCGAATTCCGCGAGATAAATTCCCGCCATGATCCCTACGGGCGTGCCCAGCAGGGTCCCGGCCGCGCCCATCAGCAGGCTGCCCATGATGGCATTCAGGAGCCCGCCGTCGCTGCCGGGCGGCGGGGTCATTTCCAGGAAGAGCTTCGCGCTGAGCCCGCCGAATCCCGCCTTGAACAACGTAAAGAGAATCCAACCGAGCCAGAACAATCCGAACAGCATCGTGAGCAGCGATACGATCAGGTTGAAGCGATTGATCAACAGCCGGCGCGTGTACAGATCCATGGCGCCCTCAGGTCATCCGGCCTTCGCGCCGCGCCAAGCGCAGCAACAGCAGCTTCGACAATGCCAGCACGACAAAGGTTATGAAAAACAAGACGAGGCCGAGCTCGATCAAAGCCGAAAGATAGAGGTCGCCGACCGCCTCGGTAAATTCGTTGGCGAGGGCCGATGCGATGCTGTTTCCCGGCTCCATGAGAGAAGCGCTGAGCCTGTGAGCGTTGCCGATCACGAAAGTGACCGCCATGGTCTCACCGAGCGCCCGGCCCAATCCAAGCATGATCCCACCGACCACCCCGACCTTGGTATAGGGCAGCACCACGTGCCAGACGACTTCCCAGGTCGTCGAGCCCAGCGCGTATGCGGACTCCTTCAATACTGCCGGAACGATTTCGAATACGTCGCGCATCACCGAAGCAATGAACGGAATGACCATGATGGCGAGAATAATGCCCGCAGTCAGGACCCCGATTCCCATCGGGGGCCCCTTGAACAGGGTGCCGATGACCGGGATGGAACCCAAAGTGGACTTGATGATCGGCTGGACGTGAGTTGCGAAGACGGGAGCGAACACGAACAATCCCCACATGCCGTAGATGATGCTGGGGATCGCGGCGAGCAGCTCGACGGCGGTGCCGAGCGGGCGGCGCAGCCATTTTGGCGACAGCTCCGTGAGAAAAAGCGCAATGCCGAAGCTGACCGGGATGCCGATGAGGAGCGCGATCGCCGAAGTGGTCAACGTGCCGACGATCGGCACGAGCGCTCCGAACTGTTCGGTGACGGGATTCCATTCGGCACTGGCAAAAAATCCGAAACCGAATGTCCGTATCGAGGACAGACTGCCGACCAAGAGCGAGATCAGGATCCCGGCAAGCAGCGCCAGCACCAGACAAGCGAAAAATCGCGTGGCATGCCGGAACAGCTGATCCAGCCGATAGTGTTTTCTCAGACTTGCGTCCGAAATCGTCCTCGACATGAGGGCAGCAGGGTCGGCTTGCGCCCGCCTCTGCAATGGGTTGACGACCGCGCTCATTGTAATTGCCCGGGATCAATCCTGCCCCGGGGACTCTCGTTACCAGACGGACTTGCCACTCGCGTCCTTGATCTGGTTCTTCCAGGACGCTTGAATCAGCTTGACCACGGAGTCGGGTAGCGGCACATAGTCGAGATCCATTGCGAGCTTGTCGCCGTCCGCGTAGGCCCAGTCGAAGAATTTCAGGACTTCCTTCGCCCTGTCCGGTCTGTCCTGGGATTTGTATACGAGGATGAAAGTCGCCCCGCTGATGGGCCAGCTGTTTTTCCCCGACTGGTCGGTCAAGATCAGGTACATACCCGGCGCCTTGTCCCACTGCGCCCCCGCCGCGGCCGCCTTGAAGGTTTCGATATTGGGCGCAACGAAGTTGCCGTCCCGGTTCTGGATGAGGGTATAGGTCAACTTGTTCTGCAATGCGTAAGCGTATTCGACATAGCCGATTGCGCCGGCGATGCGCTGAACGTAGGAAGCAACACCTTCGTTGCCCTTGCCCCCCACGCCCGCAGGCCAGTTCACCGAGGTGCCCTCGCCGACCTTATCCTTCCATTCCGGGCTGACCTTGGACAAGTAGTTCACCCAGATGAAAGTCGTTCCGGAACCGTCAGAGCGATGCACTACCGTGATATCTTGGTCTGGCAGCTTCACACCTGGGTTAAGGCTCGTCAGGACCGGATCGTTCCATTTCTTGATCTTGCCGAGATAGATGTCGGCAAGAACCGGCCCGGTAAGCTTGATTTCACCCGGCTTGATTCCGGGGAGGTTGACCACGGGAACATCGCCGCCGACTACCGTCGGAAATTGCAGCAGCCCGCTTTTCTCCAGCTCTTCCAGCTTGAGCGGCATGTCAGAAGCGCCGAAATCGACGGTCTTGTTCTGGATCTGCCGGATGCCGCCGCCGGAGCCGATCGATTGGTAGTTGAGGTTGTTCCCCGTTTTTGCCTTATAGGCTTCGGCCCACTTGGCGTAAATCGGATACGGAAATGTGGCGCCGGCGCCCGTAATATCGACGGCCAGCGCTGTGTGACTCGCTAAACCTACGGCAATCAGCAGTACCGCGAAGCGTTCGCAAAATCCAGAGAAGTACATCAGGAAACCCTCCAATCAGCACACAAAGAACGGAACATAACCGTGCATGCTACGGGGGCGAGATTGCAGTTACGTTACAGTCACAGAAATGAAACTTATCTTTACTTCAACGACTTAAGTGCGGCTGCAGAACGATCAGGTCGACGTCCCCGGTATCCTAGAGGCCAATGGGGCGAAGCTTGCTTCACCGAGATGCCGGTGCCGCCACATGCACGCGTTCGCGCCTCCTCGTCCGCGGGTTCAAGACCCAGATCGCACAGGCCTTGAACTTCTAGTCCGCTTCCGCGCCGGTAGGATTCAGACCCGCTGGACGAC
>DATHJM010000231.1:0-3957 GCA_035489775.1 Burkholderiales bacterium | reverse complement strand
ACGCGCAATGGCTGGCTCCGGCGCAGGTCGATCCGGCGAAAGCGGCGGCGTTGATCGAAGAGCATGCGCAAACCGATTTCGAGGTCGTCCGCGTGGGGCGCGGCGTCAACCGCACCGAGGAAGACAGCGAGAAGCTGATCGAGCCCCTGGAGGCGGGCTAGGGAGCGCGGTCAAAACGGCAGCGAGCCCGGAGCGGGGACGATCTCGCTCTCTTCGAGCAGCCCGTGCGCTCCCACGCCGAGCAGGCGCACCGGCCGGCGCGCGGCTTCGGTGCGATCGAGGAGCGCCAGGGCGCGCGCGGCGATCTCGGCGGCGTTGCAGGTGGGCGCGGATGAGGTGTGGCTGCGCGTGACGGTGGTGAAATCCGCGTAACGCACTTTGATCGTCACGGTGCGCGCGCGCAGCTTTCTCTTCTCGAGGCCTTCGGCGGTGCGGCGCGCGATGCGCTCGATCTCGCCGCGGATCTGATCCAGGTGCTCGAGGTCTTTCTCGTAGGTGGTCTCATCGGAGAGCGATTTGCGCCGCTGGTCGGGCTCGACCGGCCGCGGGTCTTCGCCGCGCGAGAGTTGCTTCAGCCACCCGGCCAGGCTTCCCACCGTGCCGTGCAGCCGCTCGTCGTCCGCCGCGCGCACGTCGAGCAGCCGCTCGATGCCGATTGCGCGCAGCTTTTTCGCAGTGACGGGCCCCACGCCCCATAGCGCCTCGACCGGCAGCTCGCGAAGGAACTCCTCGACTCTCTCGGGCGCGATCACGGTGAGCCCGTCGGGCTTCTTCCACCCGGAGGCGATCTTGGCGAGGAACTTGTTGGGCGCGACTCCGGCGGAGGCGCTGAGATTCAGTTGTCCGCGAATCAGCGCCTTCAGTTTCTTCGCAACATTGCTCGCGAGCGGCTCGCCCCAGAGATTGTCGGTGACATCGAGATAGGCCTCGTCGAGCGACAGCGGCTCGACTAGCGGGGTGCACGAGCGCAGGATCGCCATCACCTGCTGCGAGACCGCGCGGTAGCGCGCAAAATCGGGCCGCACGATGACGAGCGAAGGGCACAGGCGCACCGCCCGGGCCATGGGCATCGCCGAGCGCACGCCGAAGGCGCGGGCCTCGTAGCTCGACGCGGCGACCACGCCGCGAGAGGCGGCCGGGCCGCCGACCGCGACCGGCCGGCCGCGAAGCTCAGGATCGTCACGCTGCTCCACCGACGCGTAGAACGCGTCCATGTCCACGTGGATGATGCGGCGCGTCGCTTCGGGCATGGGGAAAGTGTAGCTTCATTTCGACAGCCGCTTGCGGATCGCCTGCAGCTCGCGCCGGCGCGCGGCGTCGGGCTCGGGGTAGGACATGTCGAGCCCCTCGAGCGCATCGACGATGATGCGCGAGACGATCAGCCGGGCGTTGGGCTTGTCGTCGGCGGGGACGACATACCAGGGGGCGTGCCGGGTGCTGGTCCCGGCGAGACAGGCCTCGTAGGCTTTCATGTACTGCTTCCAGTATTTTCTTTCCTCGACGTCGGCGAGGTTGAATTTCCAGTTCTTGTGCGGCTCGTCGATGCGCGCGAGGAAGCGCCTGCGCTGTTCCTCCTTCGAGAGATGAAGAAAGAACTTGAGGATGCGCGTTCCGTTGCGATGCAGATGTTCCTCCAGCCCGGCGATCGAGCGATACCGCTGCTTCCAGATGGAGTCCGGGTCGAGGAGGTCGTCGGGCAGGTTTTCGCCGCGCAGGATCTCCGGGTGCACGCGCACGATCAGCACTTCCTCGTAATACGAGCGGTTGAAGATGCCGATCCGCCCGCGCTCGGGCAGGAAACGCGTGGTGCGCCAGAGAAAATCATGCTGCAGCTCCTCGGCGCTCGGGTGCTTGAAGCTGAACACCTGGCAGCCCTGGGGATTGACGCCCGACATCACATGCTTGATGACGCCGTCCTTGCCGGCCGCGTCCATGGCCTGGAAGATGACGAGGAGGGCGTGGCGGTTGGACGCATACAGCAGGTCCTGCAGCGAACTCATCCGCCCGACGTGATCGGCAAGGCGCTTCTGGTACTGCTCGTCCGACGCGTAGTGGGGCTTGACGCGCGTCGGCCATTTCTTGAGCCTCAGCTTCTCGCCGGGGCGAACGCGGAACTCGTCGGGGTCGATCTTCATCGGGACGGGTATGGTAGCAGCGCCGGGGGAGCCAGGGGCCCTTGCTGCAGGACAGGGCAGGGCGTTCCAAGTAGCATTGCGAAACAGGCTTGGTCCAAGGGGAATAATCGCGGCCCGCGGCCTGTTCTAGCAGGGCATCGCGCAGTCAACAAGGAGGAAACATGAAACGTGCAATTCTTGCAGCTCTTGCCTGCGGACTGGCGGCTTCCATGCCGGCCTGGTCGCAGGCGCCGGCACGCCCGCAGATCGCAACCACGAAGGTCGACGGCACGGAAGGCGTATACATTTTCCGCAACGGCAACCACCAGTCGATGTTCGTCGTCACCAAGGACGGCGTGATCGCCACCGATCCGGTCGCCTACGGGCGCCCGCAAGGGGGCGCCGCCTACGTGGCCGAGATCAGGAAGGTCACCGACAAGCCGATCAAGTACCTGGTCTACAGCCATCACCATTACGACCACGTCGCCGGCGGCCAGGCGTTCAAGGATGCCGGCGCGAAAATCGTCGCCCACAAGAAGGCGAAGGAGCGCCTCGCGGTCCTTGGAGATCCGGCCACTCCGCTTCCCGACGAGACGTTCGATGAGAAGCGGACCATCACGCTCGGCGGCACCGCGCTCGAGCTGACCTATCTCGGCCTGAACCACTCCGACAGCTCCCTTGTCATGCGGCTGCCGAAGGAGAAGATCCTCTTCGTGGTGGATTTCCTCCCGGTCGGCTCGGTGCCGGGCCGCGGCATGATCGACTTCTATCCGCTCGAGGCGGAGCAGTCGATCAAGCAGGTGCTGGCGATGGATTGGGAACGCCTGATCCCCGGCCATCCCGGACCGGGCGACCGGCTGGGAACCAAGCAGGACGCGCAGGACCAGCTCACGTTCTTGCAGGACGCCTCGGCGGCCGTGAAGGTCGCGGCGCGCGAAGGGAAATGCTGGGAGCCGGCGGAGAAGGAGGTCAAGCTGCCGAAATACGAGAAGTGGCCAGGTTACGAGAACAACCTGCAATTCGTGACGCGGCGCTACTGCGGCCTGTGGGGGCGCGGCACCTGAGCCGAAGCGTTTTCTTCCCGGGAACAACGGCCGGGGCGCACCCTCGGCCGTTTTTTTTCCCGCCGCAATTCGCCGGATCCAGTGGTCCCTTGGGACCACACCCCATCCTTGCCAATGCCCGCCGCACCCGCCATACTGACGGCATCGAATTCCACTTGGGTCAATCCTCGGCATCCCTTCCAGGGTGTGCCGATTCCGGTTTCTCCCACGGATAATTTGATGCCCCGCACACTCCGGCGCGGGGCGACATCCATGGAGAGCATATCCATGCCTACCGGCACCGTGAAATGGTTCAACTCAAGCAAGGGTTTCGGCTTCATTCAGCCTGACGACAAGTCCAAGGACGTATTCGTGCACATCTCGGCGGTGGAACGCGCCGGCCTCGGCAATCTCAACGAGAATCAAAAGATCTCCTACGAGCTCGAACAAGGACAGAACGGCAAGACGTCCGCAGTCGATTTGAAAGCCGTTTGACCCTCTGTCGCGGGGGCGGCGTCCACTGCTCCCGCGTTCAAGAAATCCAGCCGCGCGCGCGGCCTGGGTGCGGAGCGCACCGCCTCACGCCGCGCTTTTCGCTCGTGCCCGGGCCTTCCTTGAGCGATCCGTAAATGTGTTACCGTTATCGCTGCAACGAAGGAGCATTATGTCCATGCACCGCGAGGAGCGCGGGAGATATTTGATCGAGGCGAGCGCGTTTCACCTCACCGACGGGAACAAGTGGCAGCCCCGGCTCACGATGACGCGGTTGGCGTGCGCGAACGCTTTGTCAAAGAGCCAGT
>DATHJM010000230.1:0-2312 GCA_035489775.1 Burkholderiales bacterium | reverse complement strand
CGCGAACCAGTCGACGTCCTCGGCCTCGATCCCCAGGCGCCCCTTCCATCTCGGGTGGAGAAAGTCTTCGTAGGAGCCCGGCAGCTCGCTCCTTTTCACCAGGTTGGTGTTGTAGGCATGAACGAACATGTTGAGGCGCGTCCCGATCCATTCGCGGTGCACCCTGATCGCGTCGGGAAGGAGGTCCGGAAAATGGGGCGAAGCGGCCCTCTGCAGCACTTTCTCGCGGTGCAGCGACTCGAGCTCGGGGCCGTTCGTCTCGACGACGTCGAAGTCGAAGCGGCCGGCCCGCGCCTCGGTCACGATGCGCTGAACGACTTTTTCCGAGCCGGCCCGCCAGAACTTCAGCTTCACGCCGTACTGCTTGTCGAAGGCCGCGGCGAGCGCATTGAGATCCTCGAGCACGAGCGAAGAATAGAGATTGACCTCGCGTTCGGCCCGCGCGCCCTTGACGAGGCGCTGCCCGCGATCGGCGCCTTCGTAGAGCGCCAGTGACGCGACGTCGGCGGGCTGCGCACGCAAAGAGCCGCAAACGGCAAGCAGGCCGACCAGCGACAGCGAAATCCTGGCCACGGCCCTTATCCTGCGGCGTCCGGGGTCAGCCCGGCGGCCTGGATTCCGGCCACGCAGACCTCCTCGTCCTCTTCGCCCGTTCCGCCGCTCGCCCCCGCCGCGCCGAGGATCTCGCCTTTTTCGTTCTTGATCAGGACGCCGCCCGTCTGTGGCAGGAATTTTCCCTTGGCCGTCGCGGCGAGCGTAATGAAGAAATTGGGATTGTCCTTGGCACGCTTGAGGAGCGCGCGGCTCGAGACGCCCATCGCGACCGAAGCCCATGCCTTTCCGAGCGCCACGTCGAAGCGGAACATGCTCGCGCCGTCTTCGCGCTGCGCGGCCCTCACGTGGCCGGCATCATCGAGCACGACCACCGCGAGCGGCTTGATTTTCATGGCGCGCGCCCTTTCCAGCGCCTTTTCGATGAGGGTATTGGCCTGCTTCAAGGTGAGCTTCGACATGCGTTCTCCCGGAGATTCAGAAATGAGTGGGTCGCGGCATTATAAATGCGCCCGGGCGGCCGCTTGGCTACAATCGCCTCTCCCGTCATCGCATGGAGGCCCCCATGGCAGCCAGGAAAAAAAGCGCGGCGCGCGCCGCGTTCAAGCTGATGAGCCCCGATATCCGGCCCAATGGTTCCATCGCGATGGAGCAGGTGTTCAACGGCTTCGGCTGTTCGGGCCAGAACATCTCGCCCGCGCTCGGGTGGTCCGGGGTGCCCGAGGACACCAAGGGCTTCGCGCTGCTCGTGCACGATCCGGACGCGCCGACCGGCGGCGCGGGCTGGTGGCACTGGCTGGTCGTCAACATTCCCGCGAGCGCAACCCAGTTGCGCAAGGACGCGGGCAAGGCGGACGGCTCCAACCTGCCTTTCGGCTGCGTGCAGATCGACACCGATTTCGGCGGCCCCGGCTGGGGAGGCCCCTGCCCGCCGGTGGGCGACAAGCCGCACCGCTACAACTTCACGCTGTACGCGCTGAAAGTGGACCGGCTCGACGTGAGCGGCGCGAGCGCCTCGCTCGCCGGCTACATGGTCAACGCGAGCGCGATCGGCAAGGCGAAGCTCAGCGGAAAATTCGGGCGGAAAAAGTAATCCAGGAGGAGATTCTCCCTCTCAGGAGCTGCCCCACACTTCCTCGGCGACCTGAACCACCAGCTCGAGCTTCCTGCGCTGGTCGTCGGCGGTGATGCGGTTGCCGAAATGCGTGCTCGCGAACCCGCACTGCGGGGAAAGGCACAGGTTCTCCAGCGGCACGAACTTCGCCGCCGCCTCGATGCGCCGCTTCAGCTCGTCTTTCGACTCGAGCTTCGGTTTCTTGGTGCTGACGAGGCCCAGCACCACCTTCTTGTTCTTCGGCACGAAGCGCAGCGGCTCGAAGCCGCCTGCGCGCTCGGTGTCGTACTCGAGAAAGAATCCGTCAACGGCGGTCCCGCCGAATACCACCTCGGCCACCGCGTCGTATCCGCCCGAGGCCATCCACATGCTCATGTGATTGCCGCGGCAGGTATGCATCGTCACGCCGAGCGACGCCGGGCGATCGGCGAGGATGGCGTTGACCACGCTCGCGTACTTCCCCGGCAGCTTGTCCGGGTCCTCGCCGTCCGCCTTGACCTGGGCGCGGATGTCCTTGTCGCACAGGCAGGCGACGGTCACATCGTCGAGCTGAAGGTAGGTGCAGCCGGCGGCTGCGAGGTCGCGGATCTCCTCGCGGTAGGCGCGCACGATATCCGTCCAGAACTCCTCCATGTCGGCGTAGACC
>DATHJM010000229.1:0-8915 GCA_035489775.1 Burkholderiales bacterium | reverse complement strand
CGATCTCCTCGATGTCCTTCAAGCGATCGCGGTAGAGCGTCAGGATCCGATCGCGCGGAACCGGACTGCGCTTCAACTCGCGGTTGACGTCGCGGTAGTCCGCCGACGCGAGATTGCGCTCGCGCGCAACGCGGGCGGCGAGGCGCGCCATCTCGTCGCGAATCTCGGTGAATGCGAACGCGCCCATCGAGATCGCCTGTTCGGGCTCCAAGTCGATCCCGGTGGTCTTCAGGCGGTCGGCGTACAGCTCGCGCGGCAGCGTATGCTCCTTGCGCGCGCGCGGAAGGACGGTGGTCTTCACCCATTCGGAATGGCTCCGCAATTGCGCAGCGAGCCGCGCGTGCGCCGCTTCCCAGTCGCGCAGCGCGCTCGAGCGAAACAGCTCGGCGATTCCCGCGATGTAACGTTCGGAGTTGTCGAGGTCCTGCCGCACCTGTCCTTCGTAGGGCCAGACGAGCTTCGGAGCGCCGAAGCGCTCACTTGCGCGCGCTCGCGCGAGCTCGGCGAGCGGCGCGGTGCCCGGCTCCATTCCGGCGTACCGCCGCAGGCGCTGCAAGGCGCTGCGCCGCCTCGACTCGTCGTTGCGCGCGTCGAGCAGGACCTGGAGGCCCTGGAAGACGTGTTTTGCCGGGTCGAAGTAGGGGATGAGGAGGCGATATTCGAGCGCGCTGGTGCGTCGCCTGCTCTCGACCGCGTCGATGAGGATGTCGAGGTCCTGCCGCACCTTCGGATCGGATTCCGTTTTTCGCCTCGCCGACAGCAGCTTCAGCACGCGTCCCGCGGCAGCGTCATAGCGCTTCACATTGTCCGGGTTGAGGTCGAGCACGGCGGTATCGAAGCGATCGATACCCAATTCCGACGCAAACTCGGGGTGGAAAGCGCCCTGCATCTCGATTACGATCGCGGAGTTGCGGTCGCTGGCTTCGATCCAGGATGGTTCCGCGGCGGAGGCGGCGAGAGGGAAACAGGGCATTGCGGACACTACGGTGCAGAAAAGCAAGCAAAGGCTACGCGATCGCATGTTGAAAAATCCCGCCTCCGGATGAAAGGAACGGCCATGATATCCCGGCGAAGCAGGTCGGGGTAAGCGGAGCGTGGACAGTTCGGGAGTACACACGCCCGATCCACTCTGTTATTTTCTTGAAAAAGTATTATAAGATTGGTAGGCCTCGACCCGAGTTTCCCGGTTTCCGAAAGGAGAAGATGATGCGCAAATCATTTGCCACCGCCGCAGTATTGCCCCTTCTGGTTTTCCCCGGCGTTACTTCGGCGGATACCTCGCGCGGCATTCGGGCCGGGACGCTCGGCGGCGGACTCGAGCTGTCGTACGCCTTGAGCCAGCGCGCCGCGGTGCGCCTGAACGTGGACCGCTACAACCGCACCCAATCGAGCGACCAGGACAATATCCAGTACGATATGAAGCTGAAGCTGCAGACGGCGTCGCTGCTCGGCGACTGGTTTCCATTCGCGAACAATTTCCGCATCAGCGCGGGCGCCATGTTCAACGGCAACAAGTTCACGATGAAGGGACAGCCGACGGGCGCAGGTTTCACGATCAATGACCAACCTTACGCAGCCGCGGAAGTCGGCTCGCTCGAGGCTGAGGTGAAATTCAAGAAGGCGGCGCCGTACTTCGGCATCGGTTACGGGCGCCCGATCAAGCGCGGCCTGTCGCTGATATTCGACGCGGGCATCATGTTCCAGGGGAGCCCGCGCTCAAAAATAGACGTGAGCTGCGGCGCCGCGGCTCCACAAGGAAGCCCCAGGTGCACCTCGCTCCAAAGCGACGCCTCGGCCGAGGAATCCAGTCTCGACGACAGCCTTCACAGCTTCAAGTACTACCCGGTGATTTCCCTCGGCCTCGCTTACACGTTCTAGCGCGGATGCGTCCCCGGCGCATCCTCGACCGGGTCGCGATCGAGAGGCGTGCTCGAGAACGATGAGCGTGGCTCTACTGCCCCGCGATCTCGCGCGCAAGATCGAGCGCCCCATACACCCTGGTCAAGGCTTCCAGGATCGCGCCGCTGTGGACCGCGACCGCGCGGTTCCTCCGGCCATCGAACCAGAAAGCGCCGCCCAGCGAATGGATGTTGCCGTCGAAAATCAGGCCGACGATTTCGCCGTTGCGGTTGATCACCGGGCTGCCGGAATTGCCGCCGATAATGTCGTTGTCGGTCACGAAATTGAACCGCTGCGCCAGATCCAGTTTGCCCTTCGCCGCATGCCATGACGCCGGAAGCGCAAACGGATCGACGCCCGTGTCGCGCGCGAACGCGCCGGCGAAATCGGTGAACGACGGGATCTTCCTTCCGCCTTCGCTCCAGCCGGTCACTTCCCCGTACGACAGCCGCAGCGTGAAGGTCGCATCCGGATAGGCGCTGGTCCCTTGTTGCGCAAATCGCGCCTGCGCGATCAATTCGGTATTTTTCTGCACCACGGATTCCACTTCCCGCTCATAGCGCTTGCGGATGGCGCGCGCAACCGGGTCGATGTCCGATGCGAGCCTGATGAATGGATCGTCCGACTTCGCGATCGCCTCCCTGCCGCCGGCCCACAAGGCCTTGCGCACCGCCGGGTCCCCCAGTTTCGTGCCTGCGATCAATGCCGCGCCGATCTGATCGGGCGACTTCCTGCCGAGCACCTGATGAACGAATGGATCGTCCGCGCCGAGGAGCTCGCGCATTTTCGTCAGCGACCAGCCGAGCCTTACGCGTTCGTAATCGGGGTAGATCGGCGCAGTGGAAAACAGGCGTTGCTCGACCTCCGGCAGGTGCGAATCGGTGAACTCTGGCAGCCGGTCCGCGTCCGGCTTCGCGCGTTCCTCGGCACCGCGCACCAGTTGGCGCGCGTACCTGAAATAGCGGCTTGCAAAAGCCCGCGCACCTTCGATTGCCGAATATTGCGCGTCGATATCACGATAGACCTGCTGCGCCTTTTCTATCGCATCCCATGCGCCGCCCGCCTTGGCCCGCAGCGCGGGCTGCGAAGCGACGAAGCTGCGCAGCTCGCCTTCTTCCTTCTGCTTCTGCTTCATCAATGCAGGGTCGAGCAGCGCTCTGAGCTCGCCGAGGCCTGCCTTGTAGCTGTTTTCGATGCCGAACAGATCGTTTTCCGCGATACGCGCCGCCTCAGGTCCGAGCTTGCCGTACTGTTCGAGGATTCCGCGCTCTTCGGCAAGGCGCAGCAAGCCGCCGATCAAGCGTATGTCGCGGAAAGTGTCCAGCTCCGACACGGTCAGCTGGCGCTGGGTCGAGCCTGGATGGCCGCTGACGAAGACCGTTTCGCCCGCCTCCGCGCCGGCCTTGCTGAACGGGAAGAAGTCCTTCACCACCGCCGGTTTGCCGTCTTCATAGGCGCGCAGCAGGGCCATGTCGAGGTCGTAGCGCGGGAAGTTGAAGTTATCCGGATCGCCGCCGAAGAACGCGATCGCCTGCTCCGGAGCCCAGACCAGGCGGACATCCTGGAAGCGGCGGTATCTGTAGAGATGGTAACGCCCGCCGTGATAGAGATCGACCACGTCGCAGCGCGCGGTTTCCCTTTCCGCACCGACGCAAGCCGACGACAGTTTTGCCTCGACGGCATTTTTCGCGCTCTTGAATGCCTCGCCATCGAGGCCCGCGATCGCGCCCTTGACCCGATCGGTCACGTCGGTAATCTGCTCCAGCCGGTTGAGCTCGATCTCCGGGCAACGCACCTCTTCCCCGCGGCTGCGCGCGAGGAAACCGTCGGTGACGAAATTCTTCCCGGCGGTCGAAAGCTGCTCCACGCACGCCGCCGCGCAATGATGATTGGTCATCACCAGGCCGTCTTTCGACACGAACGAGGCCGAACAGCCGCCGGCGATACGCGCCGAGGCGCGCATCACGTGGTCCACCCAATTCCTGCCCGGCGTGAATTTGTATTCCGCCTGCATGCGGGAAGCCGGCAGATTGTCCAGGGGCCACATTCCCTCGGCCGCGATCACGGCGCCCGGGATCAGCAATGCAGCAGAAAGAAGACGAATCCGCATTTCGATGACGCTCGGAGCGCTCCGGCCCGCTGGGGTCGCACGCGCTTCAGCGTGCCGGTTTTTCCCTTGCCATCCAGTACAGCAGCACGACGAGCGCGGCGTACGGCAGCATGGAGAGCGGGTCGGAACGGCCGCCCTCGAAGAACGGATTGTGGGCGGTCGACCAGCTGGTGACGGCTTTATCGAAGTCGCCGAGCACGCCGGCGGTGAAAGCGATGAGTATGCCGGCAAGCGCGCCGCCGGCGATGTAACCGGAGGCAAGCAGCACGCCCGGACTGCGGTCGCCGGCGGCGGTGCGCTCCTCCTCGCTCGCATTGGCATACGCCGCCAGCTTGTTTCTACGGCGGTCTACGAGCCAGCGCACCATGCCGCCGATGAAAATCGGCGCGGAGGACGACAGCGGCAGGTACACGCCGACCGCGAACGGCAGCGAGGGCACTTTCGCCATTTCCAGCACCAGAGCGATGATCACGCCGAAGATCACCAGCGCCCAGGGCAGCTGCTGATCGAGAATGCCCTTGATGATGTAGGACATGAGCACCGCCTTGGGGGCATCGTACTTGCGTACTTGCGTGCCGTCGGGTCGCGTCGTGTGGCTGCCGTTGATGCCCGGGTCGACCAGATAGACGGCCTTGCCGGCATCGTCGACCAGATATTTTCCGGCGGGGCCGCCCGCAGTGTCGGTCTTGTGCCACACCCGGTAGGTGCCGCGGTCCTGGAGCGATTGCGGTCCCTGCAGGGTCGCAGTGTCGACGAGCGCTCGAGCGTCGGTGCGCAGCCCCGGCGCGACCTGGGCGATCGGCACGTAGACGGTCGCGGCGTCGTTCAGCTTGAGCAGGATCGGCCCGAGTATGACTGCTGAAGCGAGCGCGCCGCACAGGATCGCGTACTGCTGCAGGCGCGGTGTCGCTCCGAGCAAAAACCCGGTCTTCAAGTCCTGCGATGTGGCGCCGGCGTTGCTCGACGCAATGCAGACTATGGCGCCGACCGAGAGAGCGGTGACGTAGTACGGACCGCCGGTCCACCCCACCAGCAGAAAAATCAGGCAGGTCAGCAGCAGCGTCGCCACCGTCATCCCGGAAATGGGATTGCTCGACGAGCCGATCTCCCCCGTCAACTGCGACGAGACGGTGCTGAACAGGAAGCCGAACACGAGAATCAGCAGCGCGCCCAGCAGGTTCATGTGCAAAGGCGCCGAGAGCATGATGACCACGATGATGGCGAGGCAACCGACCAGTACCCACTTCATGGGGATGTCCTGATCGGTGCGCCCGCCCGCTGCCTTGCCGCCGCCATATCCTTTGAGGCTTCCACCCAGGCTGCCCCAGATCGTGGGCAGCGCCTTTGCGAGGCTCACTACTCCGCCTGCCGCAACGGCACCCGCGCCGATGTAGAGCACATACGCACCGCGGATCTGGTTGGGACTCATGTCGTGGATCAGCTTCGCGCCGGGCGCGAGCGGGACCGACAGCGCGTCGCCGAAGAACTTGATGAGCGGAATGAGCAGCAGGTAGGCGAGGACCCCGCCCGCGCACATGATCGAGGCGATGCGCGGGCCGATGATGTAGCCCACGCCGAGAAGTTCGGGGGAGATCTCCACTCCCACCGAGCCCCCTTTCAGGGGCGCGCCGAACACCTTTTCCGGCACGTCCTTCCAGCCCTTGAGCGCAACGTTGATGGTCTTGTAGAGCAGGCCGATTCCGAATCCCAGAAAGATGACGCCGGCGCGGCCCGAATCCCCCCGCGCTTCGCCGCCCTGCGCATTGCGCGCCGATTTCGATATTTCCGCCGCCTTCAGCACCTCGGCGCACGCCGTGCCTTCCGGATATTTCAGCTCGCCGTGGCGCGCGACGATCAGCGTCCGGCGCAGGGGAATCATCATCAGGATGCCGAGCAGCCCGCCGAGCACGGCCACCAGCATGACGCGCGCGATTTCCAGGTCGAACCCCAGAATGAGGATCGCGGGCATGGTGACGCCGAGGCCGAACGCGATCGACTCGCCCGCCGAGCCGGCGGTCTGCACGATGTTGTTCTCGAGGATGGTGGAATCGCGCACGCCGGCCTTCGACGCAAGGCGGAAGAGCGTAATGGCGATCACCGCCACCGGAATGGACGCGCTTACCGTCAGGCCGACCTTGAGCACCAGGTAGAGCGACGAGGCGCCGAACACCATGCCGAGGAGCACGCCCATGATGACGGCGCGCAACGTCAATTCGGCCATTTGAGCGCTGTCGGGGACGAAAGGCCGATGCGAAAGAGCGGGGACGCCGTTCATTCTTTTTCTCCCTTTGGGCTGCGAAGGCCGCGGAGCCGCGGCCGCGCGGGCCGCCGATGGCGCGTACTATCGCACGGACGGCCCGGCAACAAAAGTGCCCCATCGCCCGCGCCACGGCCCTATATAATGGCGCTCGCCGCGGTCCCCCCCTCTCAATCCCGACTCATGAAACGCTACCGCCTTGTCTTGATCGCCGCGGCCCTGGCCGCGCTCGCGTGCCGGCCGCTCTTCGCTGCCGAACCGGCCCGGCCCGTTCCGCCGCGCTTCAGCGCCGGCTACATGGACACGAGCGCCGATCCGCGCGCGGATTTTGCGCGCTACGCTTTCGGCGCCTGGCAGAAAAACAATCCGGTGCCGGCCGACAAGGCGCGCTGGGGCAGTTTCAACGAGCTCGAGCAGTTCAACCAGCTCGCGCTCAAAGGCATCCTCGAAGCCGCGGCGGCGCGACCGCAAAAGCCCGGCTCGGTCGAGCAGAAGGTCGGCGATTTTTTCAAATCGGCGATGAATGCCGCGGCCATCGATGCGGCCGGGTTGAAACCGGTCGAGGCCGACCTCGCGCGGGTGGCCGCCATCGCATCGACCGCCGATCTCGCGCGCGCGCTCGCCGCCCTGCACGACCGGGGAATCGACGGCTTTTTCCGCGTCATGGTCAAGGCCGACCAGAAGAAGAGCGAAGTCAACGCCCTCTATGCCTATCAAGGCGGCATGAGCCTGCCGAGCAAGGGCTACTATTTCGACGAGCAATTCGAGAAATTCCGCGTCGCATTCGTCGAGCACGTCGCAAAGATGCTGTCACTGGCCGGCGACACGCCTGAAAGCGCTGCGGCCGGGGCGAAGACCGTGTTCGAGGTGGAGAAAGCCCTTGCGGCCACCGCCAAGACTCCCGTCGAGCTGCGTGACTCGCTCGCCAATTACAACAAGATGCCGACCGCCGACCTTGCCGGCAAGGTGGCGGTCTTTCCCCTTGCACGCTACTTGGCCGATCGCGGCATCGCCGGTCCCGCCGCCGCCGACGTCATCGTCGGCCAGCCCAAATTCTTCGAGGGCCTGCAGGCTCAGCTGGCGTCGCGCCCGCCGGCCGACTGGAGGATTTATCTGCGCTACCACGTCCTGCGCGCCGCGGCGCCTTATCTCGCCGCGCCGTTCGAGGCGGAGCAGTTCCGCTTTTACGGCACCGTCCTGCGGGGCACGCCCGCGATGGAGCCCCGCTGGCAGCGCTCAGCGAGGGTGATCGACGGCGCGATCGGCGAAGCGCTGGGACAGCTTTACGTGGAGCGCTACTACCCGCCCGAAGCCAAGGCGCGCATGGACGAGATGATCGGCAACGTCACCGCCGTGATGCGCGACCGGTTGCAGAAGCTCGAATGGATGACCGAGCCCACTCGCAAGAAGGCGCTCGCCAAGTTCGAGCGCTTTTTCGCCAAGATCGGTTATCCGGCCAAATGGCGCGACTACTCGAGCGTCGGGATCGGGCCCGGCGCCTACCTCGCCAATGTCCGCGCTGCGACAGAATTCGAGGTGAAGCGCCGCCTTTCCCAACTCGGCCAGCCGGTGGACAAGGCCGAGTGGAGGATGTCGCCGCCAACCGTGAACGCCTACTTCGATCCGACGGCGAACAACATCAACTTTCCCGCCGGCATTCTCCAGCCTCCGTTCTTCGATTTTTCGCTCGACGACGCAGTCAACTACGGCGGCATCGGGGCCGTCATCGGCCACGAGATCACGCACGGCTTCGACGACCAGGGCCGCCACTTCGACGCCGAGGGCAACCTGGCGGAGTGGTGGACGCCGGAGGATGCCGCCCGGTTCGAGGCCCGCGCCAGGAAAATGGCGGAGCAGTTCTCGAGCTACGAGGTGCTGCCGGGCGTGAAGGTCAACGGCGAGCTGACACTGGGCGAAAACATCGCCGATCTCGGCGGCGTCAGCCTCGCCTACGAAGCGCTGCAGCGCTCCCTCGCCGGCAAGGAGCGCAAGCTCATCGACGGGTTCACACCCGAGCAACGCTTCTTCCTCTCGTGGGCGCAAGTGTGGCGCACGAACATGCGCGAGAACGCGCTTCGCCAGCAGGTTGCCGTCGATCCCCACTCACCCGGGAACATCCGCGCCATCGGCCCCCTGGTGAATGTCCAGCCGTTCTACGACGCCTTCGGCATCAAGGAAGGCGATCCGATGTGGCGCAAGCCCGAGGACCGCTCGAAAATCTGGTGAGCGACCGGGGTCGCCGGCGGGCGGCGCGCGCGCCGCAGCGGGTCCCATCCAGGCATCCCATGCGAAAGCTTTTCTGTCTTCTGTCGTTCCTGGGCGTGTCGTGTCCGGTTTTTCCCGCGGAAACGCCGTTGACCTCGCTTCCCTACACGCCCGGCCTGGACGTGAGCGCAATGGACAGGTCTGCGGATCCCTGCGTCGATTTCTACCGGTTCGCCTGCGGCGGATGGATGAAGAACAATCCGATCCCGTCCGACGAGTCGCGATGGAGCGTGTACGGCAAGCTCTATCAGGACAACCAGCGTTTCCTCTGGGGAATTCTCGACGGCCTGGCGAAGAACACCGCCGGCAGAAGCGCCACGCAGCAGAAAATCGGGGACTATTTCGCCGCGTGCATGGACGAAGCCGCAGTCGAGAAACTGGGCG
>DATHJM010000228.1:0-2461 GCA_035489775.1 Burkholderiales bacterium | reverse complement strand
GCGGTGGCGGCGTGCGACGCGCAGGACGGCGTGACCGACGGCATTCTCGGCGATCCGCGCGCATGCACGTTCGATGCGAAGAACAACATCTGCGGCCAGCCCGGCGCACCTGCGACGAACTGCCTCACGCCGCAGGAAGCCGACGCGGTCAATCGGATTTGGGACGGGCCGCGCAACGACCACGGCCTGCGCATCTGGTTTCCGTTCGGGCGCGGCGCCAACGCCGGCGTGACCAACTCGCCGCCCTTCGGCGGCCCCGGCGGCAGCCTCGGCATCTTCACGTGGTCGCACCGCGACCTGAATTTCGATTTCACCTCCGAGCCGCTCTCGCTGTTCGACGACGAGACCAAGCTCGCGACGCGCTTGGTCGCACCGTATAGCGACATCATCAGCACGGACTTGCACCGCGCGAAGAAAGGCGGCGCGAAGATCCTGATGTGGCACGGCGGCGCCGACCAGCTCATCCCGTGGCGCCAGTCGGTGCATTACTACCGCGAGGCCGCCGAGCGCTTCGGCGGCTTCAAGCACCTACAGTCGTGGTTCCGCTTCTACCTCGCGCCGGGCGTCACGCATTGCGGCGGCGGCGCGGGCCCGCAGCCGCAGGCGCTTTTCGACACGATGGTGAACTGGGTGGAGAACGGCGTCGCGCCGGGCTCAATCGTCTCGACCAACCCGACGCTCGGCAGCCGGCCGATGTGCCCGTACCCGCAGACCGCGATCTACAACGGCAACGGCGCCGATCCGAAGCTCCTCACGAGCTGGCGCTGCGGCGGGGACATCGAGACGCGCGCGAACGCCTGCATGGATCGCGTCGCGAGATACCAGCACGAGACCGGCAAGCACCTGGAAGACCCGCAGTCGTGCAGCCATCGGGAAGATCACGACAGCCATGACGATGACCACGACCGGGACTGAGGAGAAAAAATGCGACTTCCATTGGTGCTTGCCTTTAGGCGCTGCGCTACACCGGCTCCGGCGACATCACCCTGGGCGCGAGCTATATCTGCGTCGCGCCCGAGCGCGCGCATCACCACGACAAGGACGATGATGACCACGACCACGACCACGATTAGCGCGGCGCTCCTTCTTGCCTGCGCGAACCTCGCGCAGGCCCAATTCACCGTGCCGCCGATTCCCACGGTCGAAGGGCCGGTCACCGGGCCGGGGCCGATGTATCCCGGCCTGCGGCCCGAAGTTCCTGGCACGACGCCCGAAGACTTCGGCTACATCACCGAGGAATACTTCGTCTCCGGAACGGTGACGAGCGGTACGGCGACCCCGGCATACAAGACGCGCATCCTGGTGCGGCGACCGGATCCGGCCGAGCGCTTCAGCGGCATGGTGGTCTCCGAGGTGATGCACTCCAACGGCTTTGCAGTCACGTTCGAGCCCGCGCGCAAGTCGGTGATGGTGCGCGGTCATGTGCAGGTCGAGATCGCCGGCCAGCAATCGAACGTCAACACCACCATCAAGCCCTTCAATCCGGACCGTTACGCGTCGCTCGGCATCCCGTCAGGCTCGACTGTAACCAGCCAGATCGTCGCGCAGGTCGGCATGCTGATCAGAAGCAACCTGAGCGGAGGGCCTTTGGCGCAGTTCCCGGTGAGGCGGCTGTTCCTTCTGGGAACGTCGCAGGCATCCGGAATTTTGCGAAATTACCAGGCGCAGCAGCACTTCCAGGCGCGGATGGCGGATGGAAGCGCCATCGTCGACGGCTATCTCGCCACGAGCACGCTCGGCAGCGCGAAGATGATGGTAGTCGACGTGCCGACCGTACACATGCCGACGATGACGGAGGTAAACAGCGGCGGCGCGGTAGGCGGCGCTCCCTTCGAACGCCCGGACAGCGACGACCCGGCGAACCGCTACCGGCTGTACGAGGTGGCGGGAATGGCGCACGCAAACTCGCGCGACACGCCGACGTACACGCCGAATCCCTGCACGATGCCGGTCAGCAATTTTCCCTGGGGCGCGATGGTGGCGATGGGCCTCAACCACCTGGTCGAATGGGCCGACAAGGGGATCGTTCCACCGAGCGCCGCACCGCTCGAATTCGACAACGACACTGCCAACGACGGCTCGCGCCTCGCGCTCGACGAAAACGGCAATGTCAAAGGCGGCGTCCGCAATACCTACGTCGACGTTCCAGTGGCCCGGTACGGCGTCCCCAACGCGCCCGGAAATGTCCTCGTATGCTCGATCGCGGGGACCCAATTCGACTTCGACGATGAATCCCTGGGCTCGCACTACAGGAACAAGGGCAGCTACGTGAGCCAGGTGAATCGGCGGCTGATGGAATTGATTCGCGAAGGCTGGATGCTTCCCGAGTACGCGGAAGACGTCCGCAGCGATGCGCTTGGCATCCCGATCACGCCGCCGGGCAAGCGCTGAAGCATTCGAGATTGGCGAGGAGAGGAAGAGATCCACAAGGGAAAGTGAACCAAGGAGAATGACATGAACC
>DATHJM010000227.1:0-5385 GCA_035489775.1 Burkholderiales bacterium | reverse complement strand
CTTTCCCCCGCCTTATGCCTGCCTATGCTCTATTCGACCTCAAGCTTAGTCACGAATCGGGCGACTGGCGGTTCTCCACGGCAGTGAACAACGTGTTCGACAAGAAGTACTTCAGCTACGGGGTGATCGACACATTCGGTCGATGCGGCACGCCCACCTGCGTGTACCCGCAGGCCGGACGCAGCTTTTTCGCCAGCGCCGAGCACGCCTTCAAGTAGGCGGAAAGCGGCCGGCTGCTTTTGCCCGGCTTGTCTGCTATCTTGCGCGGCATGCAGTACGGCCCTGCCGATGCGGTCGACGTTTCCAAGTTGCGGCGCGCGCTGGTGATCCAGCTGCGCCACCACGGCGACGTTCTTCTGACGTCCCCGGTGTTCACGGTTCTCAAAAACCACGCGCCGGCCCTGGAAATCGACGCGCTTGTTTACGCCGAGACCCGTGAGATGCTCGACCTGCACCCGGCAATCGCGCGAGTCCACGTGGTGAGGCGCGATTGGAAGGATTCGGGTGTGCTGGCGCGTCTCGCGCAGGAATGGCGGCTATTCACCGCGCTGCGCAAGCGCGCGTACGATCTCGTGGTACATCTTTCCGAGCATCCGCGCGGGGCGTGGCTCGCGCGTTCGCTGGGTGCGCGTTACGCCGTGGCGCCGGATTTTGTCCGCAAGGCGCGGCTCTGGAAGAAAAGCTTCTCGCATCTCGTTCCGCTCCCTCCCCACGCGCGGCGCCACCGGGTGGAAATCAATCTGGACGCCCTCCGGCGGATCGGCATCCAGCCCGGCGAAGACGAGCGCAGGCTCCTGCTCGTGCCGGGCGAAGAGGCGGAGCGCAGCGTGGAGGCTCTGCTTGCCGGACAGGGTCTTGCCGCGCGAAGCTTCATTCATTTCCACCCGGGGTCGCGCTGGCAGTTCAAGTGCTGGCCGCCCGAGCATGCAGCGGCACTCGTCGACGCACTGGTCAGGCGCGGCGAGCGCATTGCGCTCACCGCCGCCCCAGATGCGCGGGAACTGGACCTGATTGCCCAAATCCGCAAGCGCACCAGCGCGCCGATAGCCGATTTCTCGGGAAAGCTCACGCTGAAACAACTCGCGGCGTTCAGTTCCCGCGCGAAGCTCTTCATCGGCGTCGATTCCGCCCCCATGCACATCGCAGCCGCCATGCAGACGCCGGTGGTGGCGCTCTTCGGTCCGAGCGGCGAGCTCGAATGGGGGCCCTGGCGGGTGCCGCATCGCGTGGTCGCCTCCGGCGAGCATCCGTGCCGTCCCTGTGGTAACGACGGATGCGGTGGCGGCAAGGTGAGCGAGTGCCTTACCCGACTTCCGGTGGAGGCGGCGCTGGCCGCCGTCGATTCGCTCCTCGCGCGATGATCCGCGTCGTTGTGCTCGTACTCGTTGCCGCGGCGGCGTCGGACACACGCGCCCTGCAGGTGAGGGATGATCGCGGCGTCACGATCTCGCTCGGGCGGCCGGTGGAGCGAATCGTCGCCCTCGCACCGCATCTGGCGGAGATCGCTTTCGCCGCGGGCGCCGGTGCGAAGCTCGCCGGCGTCTCGAGCTTCAGTCGCCACCCTGCCGAGGCGGAGCGCTTGCCTGTCGTGGCAAGTCACGGCCGCATCGATATCGAGCGCCTGATCGCGTTACGCCCGGATCTCGTGCTCGCCTGGCAAAGCGGCAATTCGGCGCTGCAGATCGATCGCCTGGAACGCATCGGTATCCGGGTTTTTGTCACCGAGGCGCGCGCGCTTGGCGATATTTCCCGCCTCGTTCGCGTGGTGGGCGCGCTCGCCGGCAGCGTGGAGGTCGCCGAAGCGCGCGCACGGCAATTCGAAAATGAGATCGCGGATCTGCGCAAGCGCCACGCCGGAGAGCGTCGCGTCGCAGTGTTTCTGGAGATCTGGCACAGGCCCTTGCTCACCGTCAACGGCGCGCACCTCATCAGTGATGCGCTGCGCCTCTGCGGCGGGCGCAATGTTTTTGCCGCGGGAAGGACGCTCACCCCGCTGGTCTCCCGCGAACAGATTCTCGGCGCCCGGCCCGAGACGATCGTGACGGGCGGCTTTGGGAGCGAGGCGCTCGGGGCGTGGAGGGGCCTTGAATTGGTTCCAGCGGTCCGAAACAGCAGGATTTACGCAATTGACCCGGATTGGCTCCACGCTCAAGGCCCTCATGTGCTCGAGGGGGTTCGCGCTTTGTGCGGGCGGCTCGAGCTCGCGCGGAACTAGAGCGAATGCACCTCGCCCTGGTGCGGCAGCGCTACAACGCCTACGGAGGCGCCGAGCGCTTCATCGAAAGGGCGCTCGGAGCGCTCGGCAATCGGGGTGTCACGGTCACCGTGATCGCGCGCACGTGGACCGGTGGCCCCGCAAGCGTGGTTCGCTGCGATCCGTTTCACATCGGCAGCGTGTGGCGCGACTGGAGCTTCGCCCGGGCGGTGTGCAGTGAGATTGTTCGCCGGCACTTCGATTTGGTGCAATCGCACGAACGGATCGCCTGTTGCGACATCTACCGGGCGGGGGACGGAGTGCACGCGCAGTGGCTGCACAACCGCCGCGCGATCCTCAGCCCGCTCGCCCGGGTCGGGCTCGCACTCAATCCCTATCATCGCTACGTCCTCGCCGCGGAGCGGCGCTTGTTCGCGAGCCCGCGCCTGCGTGCCGTGATCTGCAATTCGCGCATGGTCAGGGACGAGATCCGCACGCATTTCGGCACCCCCGAGGCGAAGCTCCACGTCATCTACAACGGCATCGATCTGGAAGCGTTTCATCCGCGGCTACGCGAGGCGCATCGATCGACGATGCGTCGAGAGCTCGGCATTCCGCAGCACGTGCCCGTGCACCTTTACGTCGGCGCGGGATTCGAAAGGAAGGGCGTATTTCGCCTGATCGAGGCGTTCGCCCGTTCGCGGCAATATGATGCGCATCTTGTCATCGTGGGCCGGGACAGGGCGCAGACGAGCGCCGAGCGCCTGGCTCGCTCGCACGGCATCGCATCCCGCGTGCACTTTGCTGGCGCCCAGGAAGACGTGCGCCCCTGGTATGGTGCAGCCGACGCGTTCGCACTGCCGAGCCTTTACGATCCGTTTCCGAATGCGGCGCTCGAGGCGATGGCCTGCGGCCTGCCCGTCATCACCACGCCGCAATGCGGCACGGCCGAACTGATCGACGAGGGGGTGAACGGCTACGTGGTCGGTGCTCTCGAGGTCGATGCGCTCGCCGACAGGCTCGCTCGGCTGGATGTTCCCACCGCTCAGGAGATGGGGCGCCGGGCGCGAATGCGCGCTGAAGGATTCAGCCTCAAGGCCATGGCCGAGCAGCTCGTTGCGCTCTATCGGAGCCTCGCGCCGAGCTGAGGTCCTCCGAGCCCGGAATCGCGTGGCGGATCAGCTATAATTCGACATTTCCCGGCGCAGCCATGGCATCGTCCGACGCCACTAGCCTGCAGCTTTACCTTCGCCTCCTCCGCTACGTCAAGCCTTACTGGGCTCCGTTCGCGCTGTCGATCGCGGCAATGGTGGTGACGGCGCTGACCGAGCCCGCGTTTCCCGCACTGCTCAAGCCGCTCCTCGACGGAAGTTTCGTGGACAAGAAAGGGGGGCTGCTCGTCTGGCTGCCCGCTTTGATCGTCGCCGTTCTTCTGGTACGCGGTTTTGCCTCGTACATCTCCGACTACGCGATCGGCTGGGTGGCGAACAAGGTCGTGATGGACCTGCGCAACGCGATGTTCTCCAATCTTGTGCGGCTGCCGACCAACTACTACGACAATCACACCGGCGGCAGCCTCATCTCGAAGTTCACCTTCGACGTCCTGCAGGTGACCGGAGCGGCAACCAGCGTGATCTCGGTGCTGTTCAGGGATTCGCTTACCATCGCCGGGTTGCTCGGGTGGCTTTTCTGGCTGAACTGGAAACTCACTTTGGTCGCGCTCCTGGTGGGACCGCCCGCCATCCTGATTACGCGGGGATTCTCCAAACGCCTGCGCGCCATGAGCCGGGCCGAGCAGACGGCGATGGGCGACCTCAACCATGCCCTGGAGGAATCGATCGGCTGTCATCGCGTGGTCAAGGTGTTCGGCGGACAGGACTACGAGGCAAAGCGCTTCGATGCCGGAGCGAACAAGGTCCGCACCTTCAACATGAAAATGACCTCGGCGGCGGCGGCCAACGTCCCTCTGGTGCAGATCGTGGTGTCGATCGCGCTCGCGCTCATCATCTATCTCGCTGTACGCCAGGCCGCAACGGACGAGACGACAGTGGGCGGATTCGTGTCGTTTCTGACTGCGTTGCTGCTGGTGTTTCAGCCGCTGCGCCGCCTGACGGGCGTCAACCAGACACTGCAGCGGGGGCTCGCCGCAGCGGAGAGCGTATTTCACCTGATCGACGAGCAACCCGAGTCCGATACCGGGACGCGCGAGATCGGCCGCGCGAAGGGCAAAGTCGAATTCAGAGCCGTGGGGTTCGCCTATCCGGGAAGCGCGCGCCCGGCTGTGGATCGCGTGTCGTTTTCGATCGAAGCGGGCGAGACCGTTGCGCTGGTCGGGGCCTCCGGAGCAGGCAAGTCCACGCTCGCCAACCTGCTGCCGCGCTTCTACGCTCCCGATTCGGGTCAAATCCTGCTCGACGGCGTCGACATCGCGACGCTCAAGCTCGGGAGCTTGCGTGCGAACATCGCGCTGGTGAGCCAGGACATCGTGCTCTTCAACGACACGGTCGCCGCCAACATCGCCTATGGCCGGCTCGCGGGAACGAGCCGGACCGACATCGTTCAGGCCGCCGAAGCGGCGCACGCAATGCAGTTCGTTCGCGAAATGACCGAAGGGCTCGATACCGTGATCGGCGAGAACGGCGTGCGCCTTTCGGGCGGGCAGCGACAGCGGCTCGCCATCGCGCGCGCGTTCCTCAAGAACTCGCCGGTGCTGATTCTCGACGAGGCGACCTCCGCTCTGGACAGCGAATCCGAGCGCCACATCCAGGAGGCGCTCGAAACACTCATGAAAGGCCGCGCAACGCTCGTGATCGCACATCGGCTCTCCACCATCGAGCGGGCCGACCGCATCGTCGTGCTGGACGCGGGCCATGTCTCCGAGACCGGAAGGCACGTCGAACTCCTCGCCGCCTCCGGGATATACGCGAAGCTCTATCGCCTGCAGTACTCGCGGGAAGCGTCCGCGTAGATTGGAAATCCTGCGCACCGTACCGTGCGGTGTTTGTGAATGAAGACTTTCCACACGGAGTCCTCGAATCCCATATCGCACCGGCCCGAGGTGAAGGTCCCGTAAGCGCCCGGGTTCAGGCGACGAGCCCCTGCAGTTGCCGCATGGCCTCGGTGCCGGGCTTGGCGAGCATGAAGTTTCGCTTTCTTGAATTCAGGAAATCCGGAATCTCGCGCACCCGGCG
>DATHJM010000226.1:0-2328 GCA_035489775.1 Burkholderiales bacterium | reverse complement strand
GGCTTGGCGCGATGCTTTGCGGTTTTCCGGCGCTGCACGTCGGTCAGGTGCCGAGCTCTCGGCGCACGAGCGCAGCCCCGGCGGCGAGGGCTTTCAGCTTGCCCAGCGCGACCGCGCGCGCGAGCGGCACCATTCCGCAGTTGGTGCAGGGATAGAGCTTTTCCGGGGGCACGAATTTCATCGCCGAACGGATCGTCGCGGCGACCTGCGCGGGCTTCTCGACGGTGTCGCTGGCGACGTCGATGGCGCCGACGAGGACGTCCTTGCCCTTGAGAAGCGCGAGCAACTCCAGCGGCACGTGCGAATTCGCGCACTCGAGCGAGACCTGGTCGATCTTCGATCGGGCGAGCAGGGGAAAGGTGGACTCGTATTGCCGCCACTCGGAGCCCAGGGTCTTCTTCCAGTCGACGTTCGCCTTGATCCCGTACCCGTAGCAGATGTGCACCGCGGTCTTGCATCCGAGTCCCGCTGCGGCCGCTTCCAGCGCCTCGATGCCCCAGTCGGCGACTTCGTCCATGTAGACGTTGAAGGCCGGCTCGTCGAACTGGATCACGTCGGCGCCCACCCGCTCGAGCTCGCGCGCCTCCTGGTTGAGGATCGCGGCGAATTCGCGCGCGAGCTTCTCGCGGCTGCGGTAATGGTCGTCGTAGAGCGTATCCACCATCGTCATGGGACCGGGGAGGGAGAGCTTGATCGGGCGCTTCGTCTGCCCTCGAAGGAAGCGGACGTCCTCGACGAACACCGGATTGCCGCGCCCAACGGGTCCCACCACCACCGGCACGTCCGCGTCGTAGCGATTTCGGATGCGCACGGTGCGCTTATGCTCGAAATCGACGCCCTTCAAGCTCTCGATGAATGTCGTAACGAAGTGCCTGCGTGTCTGCTCGCCGTCGGTGACGATATCGATGCCCGCGGCTTCCTGGTCGGCGAGCAGGAGGCGCATGGCGTCTCGCTTGCCTTCCTCGAGGAGATCGCCTTCGAGGAGCCAGGGCGCCCAAAGCTTCTTCGGCTCGGCGAGCCAGCCCGGCTTGGGAAGGCTGCCGGCGATGGTGGTCTGCAGCAGCAAAATGGCTTACGCGCGGGCGCCGAGGTTCCAGGAAGCGAAGCCGCAGCCGACGTAGACCTCCGGGCAATTGCAGTAACCGATCAGCTCGAACCCGCGCCGGTCCGCGGCGCCGTGGGCGGCGACCCAATTGCGTATTTCCGCCGCGCCGTTGCCGATGGTCGGCAGGCGCTCGTTCAGGAAATCGATCAAGGGGCGCTCGTCGCCTTTCTCGAAATGGCGGATGCATTCCCGGTCGAACGGCTCGTCGATTTCGCCCATCGTGGGCTCCCCGATCGAGTGGGAGAGGCCCCCGGTGGCGAGGACTGCCACGCGGATATCTTCGGGATAGGTGCGGACCGCTTCGGCGAGCATCGTTCCCCATTGCAGGCAGCGCCGCACGCTCGGGTAGGGAGGCTCCAGATCGTTGATGACGATGGGGACGATAGGCGGCAGGGGATCGAGCCCGCCTTTCCACAGCGGAATGCAAAAGCCGTGGTCGAGCGTCAGGTGGTGAGACACCGAGGGCTCGAAGTCGCGCTCGAACGCGATTTGCAGGATGTGATTCGCGAGCTTCGGATGCCCGGCGATCTTCTTGAAGGGGCAATCCTTCATCCACGGCTCGGCGGGGCCTTCGTGCTCCTCGCCCATGCCGACACAGATGCTCGGAAGATTGTTGATGAAAAAATTAACCCAGTGGTCCGGGGCGATCTCGATCAGCACGTCGGGCTTCGCGGCCTTTATGCGCCTGCCGAGCTCGGTCAGTGAGCTCGTGAGCTGCTGCTGATTCGCGGGTTTGACGTCTTTCCAGCCGCGAATGATGAGCGGCGCATGACTCGATGCGAACACTCCGACCAGCTTAGCCATGGCTCGACCTCGCCGCGGCGTCGGCCCCGGCGGTTCTCACTTTTTTCAGGAAATCCGCCTCGGGCATTCCGGCGACCACGAAATAGAACCGGAGCAGGTAAGGGTTGACCCGCGACGCGAGGAAGGCCACGTCGTCGCGCTCGACCGCGGTCCGCACCTCTGGCTTCAGGGGATAGCGGTCGAGGATCTTCTTCCGGTTGGCTCGGTACTCGTCGCCGAGCTCGGGGGAGCTTTGAAGGTCGAAGAAGAGCTTGCTCAGCCAGTAGTCTCTCATGGCCGCTATTCTGCCATGAGCGCGGGTGGATGCAGAAGCCGCTTCCGGCGGCTACTGTTTCGTCCCCTGATCTCTGGTGAGAGGCACGAACCTCACCGCCAGGGTGCGCCGCGTCGTCGTGCGGCCGTCGGTTTGCTTTTCGACG
>DATHJM010000225.1:0-4694 GCA_035489775.1 Burkholderiales bacterium | reverse complement strand
GGCCGCGCCGATGGTGTTCGACGCGCCCGGACGGTTGTCCACGATCACCTGCTTGCCGAGCGACTCGGAAAGCCTTTCGCCGAGCAAGCGCGCCACGATGTCGCTCGGTCCGCCGGTCGTGACGGGCACGACGAAGCGTATGCTCTTGGTCGGGTATGCCGATTGGCCATGAGCGGCGAGCGGCGCAACAGCGATTGCGAATGACGCGGCGGCGATCAGCATGTGACGCATCGATTTATCCCTCGATTTTGTTGCCGTGGACGATCTGTTCGTTCCGGTGGGCGACACGTCCTAGCGAGTTGCCTGGATCGCGCCTCGCAACACCTCGGCCATCCTACCGATCTCCGCCTGCGTGGAAATGAACGGCGGCGCCATGGCGATGGTGTCGCCGCTGAAGCGGTACAGCATCCCTTCTTCCATTCCGCGCTCGAATACTTTCAGTGCGCGCAGGCCCGGCTTGCCAGCGACAGGCTCGAGCTCGACCGCGGCGACAAGGCCGATGTTGCGGATATCCGCGACACCCGGCTCGCCCTTCAGAGAATGCACGGCCTGCTCGAGCACGGGCTCGAGCGCGCGCGCCTGCTTGAAGGAGCCCTCTTCCTTGAGAGCATCCAGCGTGGCATGCGCCGCGGCCGCCGCCACGGGGTGGCCCGAGTAGGTGTAACCGTGAAATAGCTCCACGGCCGTCTCGGGACCGGTCATGAAAGCGTCGTAGATCGCGGGCTTCACGATCACCCCGCCCATCGGGATGACGCCGTTGGTGACGATCTTGGCGAAGGTGATCATGTCGGGCGTGACACCGAAGCGCTGCGCGCCGAAGGGCTCGCCCAGGCGCCCGAACCCCGTGATCACCTCGTCGAAGATGAGCAGGATGCCGTACTTGTCGCAGATCGCGCGCAGCCGCTCGAGATAGCCTGCCGGAGGCACGATCACGCCGGCCGAGCCCTGCATGGGCTCGACGATGACCGCGGCGATCGTCGAAGCGTCGTGCAGCGCGACGAGGCGCTCGAGCTCCTCGGCGAGGTGCGCGCCCCACTTCGGCTGGCCGCGCGAGAACGCCATCTCGGCGGCGTTGTAGGTGTGCGGCAGGTGATCGACGCCCTGAAGGAGGAGCGGCGCGAACATCTTGCGGTTGGGCGCGATCCCGCCGACCGAAATCCCGCCGATGCCCACGCCGTGATAGCCGCGCTCGCGGCCGATCAGGCGCGTGCGCGCAGCTTCGCCCTTCATGCGGTGATACGCGACCGCGATCTTGAGCGCGGTGTCCACCGCCTCGGAGCCCGAATTGGCGAAGAAGACCTGGCCCATTCCCGCGGGCGCGAGCTGGACGATTCGCTCGGCGAGCGAAAAGATCTTCGGATGCCCCATCTGGAACGCCGGGCTGTAGTCGAGTTCCTTCACCTGTCGCGCCACAGCCTCTGCGATCTTCGGATGGGCGTGGCCGAGCGGGCAGCACCACATGCCCGAGGCGCAGTCGAACAGGCGCCGGCCCTCGGCGGTCGTGTAGTAGGCGCCCTCGGCGCGCGCGAGGATTCTCGACTCGGGGTTTTTCTTGAGGTAGCGATTGTGGGTGAAGGGCATCCAGTAGGCCCCGGTCCGGAGGCTCACGGCCTGCTCCATGACTGCAGTTTCGTGTTTCATAAGGCACCTCTTCAACGCCCCGCAACGCAGCATCGTGCGCTGCGGCAAAGCCGCATCGGGCCCGCTTATACACTTCGGCCTGGAGACAGCTTACACTGGCCCTCATAAATTGGAATGGGCGGGATGGGCGGGCCGGCTGGGCGGCCGCCCGGGATCGGGAACGCATCAGAAAAGGAGGAAGCAAATCCTATGTATTCCAATATGACGATCGTCTTCAATTTCATCATCAGCCAGTGGAGCCTCACGCCGGCGGCGTTCAAGGAAGCGGTGCTCGCCGCGGCGCTCGCCAAATGCGTGCTCGCGGTGCTCTGGTGGACGACGCGCATGCTGGTCGCGAAATTTCCCCTGAACGCCACGCTCTCGATCTTCCAGGGCCTGCTCAATACCCGGCCGGCCAAGCTCGTCGTGCTCGTTCTCGACATCACGCTGATCGACGTGTTCCTGTTCTTCGCCTGCGTGTCGCTTCTGGATCTGCACCGCGGCTTCTCGATCTTCTCGCTGTGGACCGCGGCGCTGTTTTCGTTCCTGCTGGTGTACATGGTGATGGTCGCCAACTCGGACATCAAGAAGTACTAGCGGGCCCGGCATGCCGCTCTCCCATATCGAGCACTACCTCGTCCTTTCCGACGAAATCGACGCGACGCGCGACTGGTACCGCGACGTGCTCGGCATGCAGGAGGGGTGGCACCCGGACTTCGGTTTTCCCGTCTACTGGATGTACCTCGACGGCGTGGACGTGGTCCACGTCGGCAGGAGCGCGAAGCACGCGAGCGACAACCAGAAGGCCTACCTCGGGCGCCTCGCGCAGGACGCGGGCGCGGGCACGGGGGCGATCGACCATATCGCGTTTCGCGCGAAGGGCCTGAAGCAGACCATGGCGCACCTGCGACGCCACAAGGTCGAATTCAGCGAGCGGCGCGCGAACGGCCAGGCGCTCTACCAGCTGTTCATGTACGACCCGAACGGCATCAAGGTCGAGCTGAACTTCGACGCCGCCGAGGCGCAAGGCATCGAGCCGGAGATCACCGCGGAGAAGCTGGCGGCGCGGGAAAACCGGTAGCATTCATCCGGGCTGAACATGCGTCTGATCACTTTTTCCCTGCGCGGCAGGAACGCTCCACGGATCGGGGTGCGAGTCGCCCGCCAAGTGCTCGATCTTGCCGCCGCCGCGGGCGTCGCAGGCGAACCGGCGCCGCCCGCGCGCATGAAGGACCTGCTCGCCGCGGGCGATCCGGCGATGAAGCAGGTGCGCCAGTTGTCGGCGGAGGCGCATGCAGATCGCGCGGGGTTCGCTGCAGCCTTGCTCGATGAGCGCGAGATTCGCTACCTGCCGCCCATCCCCGACGCCGACAAGTTCCTGTGCGCCGGGAAGAACTACCGCACCCATCTGGAGGAATTGAAGAGGAACGACCTGTTGACCGAGACGCCGCAGGAGCCGACCGGCTTCATCAAGCTCAACTCCTGCCTCTCTGGCCACAACGCGCGGGTCGCGCGGCCCGATGGCATCGTCAGTCTCGATTACGAGCCGGAGCTGGTGTTCGTCATCGGCAAGCGCGCGCTGGGCGCCAAGAAGAAGGACGCTTTCGACTACGTCGCCGGGGTCACGATCCTGAACGATCTCACCTGCCGCGACCTGCAGAAGCGCGAGGTCGCATCGGGCTCGCGCTTCTGGACCGGCAAGAACATCCCGGGTTTCGGGCCCCTGGGGCCCGAGATCGTGACGATGGACGAGATCCGCGATCCCTACGATCTGTGGATGACCTGCTCGGTGAATGGCGAGGAGCGCATGCGCGTCAACACGCGCGACCAGATCTGGAAGCTGCCCGATCTCCTCGAGCACTTCTCGCGCTTCATCCCGATCGAGCCGGGCGACATGTTCGCAACCGGCGCCCCCGGCGGAGTCGCCGTGGGCAAGCCGAACGCGGCGGAATTGTTCCTGAAGCCCGGCGACGTGGTCGAATGCTCGATCGATGGCGTGGCGACGCTGCGCACCCATATCGTTTCGCCCGGAGCAGTCGAACGCCGAGCACATGCAGCATAATTCATGTCGGAGGGAAGTCATGAAAAAAATCGTGAAATCGGTACGCGGGTTCGTCCTGGCCGCGCTCGTCGCATCGGCACCGGCCGCGGCGCAGGTCACCCTCAACGCGAGCTCGTGGGTGTCCCCCGGGCATCCGCTCACGGCGACCATGCTCGTGCCGTTGTGCGCGGACATCGAAAAGGCGACCTCGGCCCGCGTGAAGTGCAACATCCTGCCCAAGGCGCCCGTCGGGGCGGTTCAGACCTTCGACGGCGTCAAGGACGGCCTGATGGACCTGTCGTTCGTCACGCACGGCTACACGCCGGGCCGCTTCGCTCTCACCGATGCGCCCGAGTTCCCGTTTATGGGCGATACCGCCGAAGTGACGGCGGTAGCCTATCAACGGATCTACGAGCGCATGCTCGCCGGGGCGAACGAGCACAAGGACGTGGTGCTGCTTTCGGTCTTCACACACGGCCCCGGGCAGATGTACAACACCAAGCGCGCGATCAATACGCTCAAGGATCTCGACGGGCTCAAGATCCGCGTCGGCGGCGGCCTGGTGAACGAGATCACCAAGAATCTCGGCGCGGTGCCCATGCTCAAGCCGGCCCCGGAGAGCTATGAGCTCCTCTCCACGGGCGTGGCCGACGGCCTGTTCTTCCCGAAGGAGTCGCCGCTCTCGTTCAAGCTCGTGCCGCTCATCAAGCACGTCACCTATGTTCCGGGCGGCCTGTACAACGTTAGCTTCGCGTGGATCGCCAATCAGGCGAAGTGGAATCAGATCCCGGAAGCCGACCGCAAGGCGATCCAGCCGCTCCTGGGCGAGGCGCTCGCGCGCCGCTCCGGCCAGGCCTGGGATGCGGCCGACGCGAAGGGCGAAGCGGCGGTGCGCGAGGCCAGGATCCCGATCGTGATCGCAAGCCGGCAGCTCATCGCCGAAATCAAGGAGAAGACCGAGCCGCTCGAGAAAGAGTGGATCGAGAAGAAGGCCAGGCCCAAAGGCGTCGACGGGCAGGCGGTGCTGAAGGCC
>DATHJM010000224.1:0-2997 GCA_035489775.1 Burkholderiales bacterium | reverse complement strand
CAACGATACGCCGGCCGGCGGCGCTTGCGTGAACATCTCGGCGGAAGGCCACAGCAAGACTCTCCTGAACCTGCCGGCGGACATCGCGGTGGATCCTTCCAACGGGGATGTCTACATCGCGGACGGCTACGGCAACCACCGCGTGGCGGTCTTCGACCGGTACGGGACCTACCTGCGCCAGATGGGCGGCGTGGGCACGGGTCCCGGCCAATTCACCGCCGGCGACGGCGGCCACCCGCATTGCGTCGTGATCGGCAAGAACGGCCTTGTGTACGCGTGCGATCGCGGCAACGACCGGATCAATGTCTATCAGAAGAACGGCACCTTCGTGCGGGCTATTCCCGTCATCCCCGGCACGGCTGCGCTCGGGACCGCCGGGTCCGCGTGGGACGTCGATTTCTCGCCCGACCGGCAGCAGACTTTCATGTACGAGTCCGACGGCGGAAACGAGATCATGTGGATCTTCGACCACAGGGCCGCGCTCCTCGGGTCGCCGAACGCGATCCTCGATGGTTTCGGGCGGCCCGGCCACATGGCCGGAGACTTCACCTTCCTGCACATGATGGCCATCGACTCGAAGGGCAATCTGTACGCGGGCGAAACGATCGGCGGCCGCCGCGTCCAGAAATTCATCAACTGCGGCGCGGATCATGACAGAGACCGCGGTAAAGGCCGCAGCCCCCACGGATGCCGGGGGAAGAGCGACGATCGCTGACCCGGAACAAGTCGGCAGTCCCGGAGGCGGCCGGAGGCGTCAGAGCTTCCGGCCGCTTTTGTCGTGATGCATCGAACCCTGTGGTCCATCGCCGCTCTCGCGGCCCTCGCCGTTCCTAGAATCGCCATCGCGAACGGCAGCGACCTGCCGCCGGAAGTCGTTGTTCAGGCGATCGCCAAGCCCGAGGACGGCCGCCTGCGCCTGCTCGTCAGGGTGCCGCTCGTCCTCCTTTCCAGTTTCGGGCTGCCGAAGCGCGGCCTGGGGTATCTGGATCTGGCCCGCATCGATGACAAGCTCAAGCAAGTCGCCGCGGCGACCGGCCGCCAGATCGAGCTGCGCGAAGATGGCGTCGCGCTCGTTCCAATTGCCCGCCAGGCGCGAATCTCGGTTCTATCCGACCGCTCGTTCGGAAGCTACGCCACCGCTCTCGCTCATATGGAAGGTCCGCGGCTGCCGGCAGGCACCGACCTCTTCTGGAACCAGGGCTTCTTCGACACGGAGCTCGAATATCCGCTGCGATCTTCGCGCGCCGATCTTTCCCTGCGCATGAACGTGGCGCCCGAGCTCGGGCAACGGCTCAAGCTGCAGCTGGAATTTCTGCCGGCCGGTGAGCCCGCCCGCAGCTATGCGATTCCAGGCGGCTCCGGGTGGATCGCGCTGGATCCGCGGTGGTACGAAGCGGCCTGGCTCTTCATGAAAGTCGGCTTCGTCAACGCGTTCGCGATCGATCGCTTCGTATTCCTTCTTTGCCTGGTCGCCCCTTTCCGGCAGTTCCGAAGCCTCCTTGCGGTCGTCATGGCAATGACCGGGCTGCAGGCGCTGACGTTGACGGCCTCGGGAGAAGGAGCGGTTGCCGGCATCCGGTGGCTGGCGGCGCTGTTCGATGCCGGACTCGCCGCTGCAGTCGTGCTCCTCGCCATCGGCAACCTGGCCGCCCCGAGCCTGCGCGTTCGCTGGTTCATCGGCGCCGTCGTCGGCGCTCTCGGCGGATTCGGACTGGGTCGTCTCCTCGCGGACGCGGGACAATTCGCCGGGACTCACGCGCTCGTGTCAGTCGTATCGTTCAACCTCGGCGTTGCGCTGAGCGAGGTCGCGAGCCTGGTGCTCGCACTGGCGGCGCTGCGCCTGCTGTTCGCTTCGGTGCTCGGCCCGTCACTCGGCGTGGTGGTTCTCTCCGCCGCTCTGGGTCACATCTGCTGGCATTGGATGTTCGACGGGAGCCGCGAGCTCGCTCATGAGCTCGGGCATGCGGCGGGCGCGGGCCTCTCGTCCGCGGTGCTCGCCGTCGCTCTGTGGATGCTCCCGGCGCTCCTGGTCGGCGCGATGGCGTTCTTCCTGCCCAGGGGATTCGGCGGGCTGCCTGTCCCGTCGCTCCTTCGAGAATTGTTCCGCCGGAGTTCAATCGAGTAGTTCGAGGCGAAGCTCCGTGCTTCTCCAGTCCGCCCCCCGCCGATACGCTGCGCGGGCGAGCGGGTCAATCGGGGATTACCTGACGTGCCGCCTAGGGTTTGCCTGACCGATTTAGGCAGCGGCATTCGCCGTCCCCGGGCCTATCATAGGTGTCACTCTCAACGCCTCGAGGAATCTCTGGTCGTCTCGGGCTGAACCCTTTACTTCCGGATCTGAGCATGCCGACCGAGTTAACAGACGAGCGCCGGGTATTCCTGTCGACCCTGCCCGCGGGGCCTCGCCAGCGTCGACTCGCGCTGGCGGTTGTACTGGTTTCGGTTGCGATCTTTCTCGCGGCGGCGCCGTTCGCCAAGACGCCGCTCGCGCAGGTGCCGGCTTTCATTCCGAGTTACGAATCGGCGCTTGCGATCTGCGATCTGATCACGGCGGTCCTGCTGTTCGGTCAGTTCACCTTCCTGCGCTCGCGGGCGCTGTTCGTGCTGGCCAGCGGCTACCTGTTTACCGCCTGCATAACCGTTGCGCACGCGCTCACTTTTCCCGGATTGTTCTCGCCGACCGGGCTGCTCGGCGCCGGGCCCCAGACCACGGCCTGGATGTATACGTTCTGGCATGGCGGTTTCCCGCTCGTCGTCATCGGTTACGCCCTCCTCAAGCATGAGGGGCCCGAGGCAACCGGGACCAGCGGCCCGCCGCGCGGAAATTCCCGCGCCGCCATTCTGGCCGGCATTGCGGCGGTTCTCGCCATCGTGTGCGGGTTCACGCTCTTCGCCACGGCGGGCCATGAGTACCTCCCGGCGATCATGCAGGGCAAGCGGATCACCGGCCCGGGGCAGATCATACTATCGAGCATCTGGTTGCTGAGCCTTCTCGCG